>JBARZW010000174.1:0-2146 GCA_049650305.1 Promineifilaceae bacterium (SeqCode) | reverse complement strand
CCGAGGAAGCCGGACAGCTGGACCAGGTCAGCGCCATGGTGTTGCCGGAAACCATCATCACAGGAGGCATCCAGGCCATCCTAAAGCGCCGGCTCAGCCGCGTGCCCGAGGATGCCCGGCCGTTACTGCAGCAGGCTTCGGTCGTCGCCAGGGTGTTGGATCTCGATTTATCGCGGTTGCTTGAACCTGATGTAGATCTCGATGAATGGCTGAGGGTAGTAACGGAGGTGACGGTTTTGGAGCCTTTTGGCGATACTTGGCGGTTCTCCCATGACAAGTTGCGGGAGTGGATCAGAGAGTCCCTTTCCCACGAGCTGCACCATGAGCTACACCGCCGCGTCGCGGCCGGCATGGAAGCACTCTTTCCAAAAGCGGCCGCGTATGCAGGCGCCCTAGCCCTGCATTGGGGTATAGCCGGGGATCGGGAGAAGGAGCTCCATTACACCGAGATCGCCGGGCACCAGGCGGCCGGGAACAACGCTAATATCGAAGCCATCCAATTCTTCGAAAGGGCCTTGCGGGCGCTTGAAACCTTCCCCATACACCAGACCGGGATCGCCGGAAGCTCGCCTTGTAAACGGCTCTCGACCCCCTGGTGACTGTTTCCCGCTAGTGTGCGGTTCCCGAGGTTGTACTCATCTACGGCCGGGCACGGGAGCTTACGTGATGCTAGTCCACATGAGTGTGTTCCTTACTATGTTGCATCACAGGGTTTGGCAAGGATTCGCGGACGATCCCATCTGATGGGGCGACTTGATTGGGCAAGTTCTCTCCAACCTGTCTTGAATCTATTATAATGAGGTTACTAAACCTAGAATCCGCAATCCCGACGTTTGATTCAAATCGTCGCGAAAGGTGCCTGTTATGAATCGCCTATTAGTCATCGGCGGAGCGTCATTCGATGTTCTGCATTTGAAAGATCGAACGGTTGCTTGTGCGGGCGGGGCCGGAATGTATACCGCGATGGCTGCCCGTCGCTGTGGAGCCCGCGCAGCCATGTTTAGCCCTATCCCTGACCCTTGCCCAGATAGTTTACAGCCTGTGGCCGAGTATTTATCGGAATGGCTGGGTCCCGTTGTCCCTCCAGAGCAACTACCAGAGTTTGAGATTTCCTACCGGGTGAGAAAAACCGAATATCTCAACGTTTCGCTTGGCGCCGAGGCGGAGCTTTCACCCGTTATGCTACCTGCGGACCTATCTAAGTACGATCACATTCACGTGACGCCTCTACGCGACGCGGAAATGCAATTGTCCTTTATTCAGGCTTGCCGGCTGCGTGGTGCGAAACGGATTTCTGCTGGAACGTATCCGCGTGAGGTAAACGAGCGACCGCAGGCCGTGCGCGATCTCCTAGCATATACAGATTGTTTCTTTTTGAATCGCCGCGAAGCGATAGCATTGTTCGGTTCCCTTGAATCTGCCAGCACCGAGCCGGGAAAAGTTCTCTTTGTCACCCTGGGTGAACAGGGAGCTTGCGTCATTCAGGGAGATAGTCCCACATTGATTCCGGCGGTTTCGACCACAGAACTGGATCCAACAGGCGCGGGTGATACGTTTTGCGGGGCATCGCTGGCCTATCTGCTTCAAAAGAAACATCCCGTCATGGCAGCGCGCCAGGCTTTGTCACTGGCAGCGGAGATGATCGCGCAAGTTGGTCCTACCGCGCTCTTATCTGAGGATCCTCCCCCGCGGGCTCCTCTGGACCCACGCGTGCGAGTGAATGACGGGCAGGTGCGGATAGTTGCCGAGAAGATGTCAACTCTCCCTGAAGCGGCTCCGTTTCCTTTTGTCGGCCCGGAACTTCCTCCTGTCGGACACTCTAAGGCGCTGGAGTATTTTTTCGCGACCACACTGCAACAGTTTAGTTTTTGGTCCGTGAGAGGCAATCGGTATTACCGGCCGCTGATCGCCAAGATCGGCGGCGTCAACCTTAAGGGCTCGGACTATTTATGGAAGGCGTTCAGTCGCCGGATCGAACGCGATGCGGAATTCTGCTCACCGGAGCGGCAAGCGAATTTGAGTCGTGAGAAATTATTGGAGGTCTTTCGAGCCGACGGTGGAGAAGATCCAATGCCCGCCCTGGATCTACACCTGGAACTGGCGCGCCGTTATGGTCGGGATATGCTGGCCCTTCGGCTCACGCCGC
>JBARZW010000173.1:0-2105 GCA_049650305.1 Promineifilaceae bacterium (SeqCode) | reverse complement strand
GAATCTGTTCCAATTCGCTCATTAGCTCGCGCTTAAGGTGCCTGTAGTAATCATAGTGCATCTGGTTCGGATTGAAGCAGTAGTAACAATCACGATGACAACGCAAGGATACAAAAAAAGTGGCGCTGCCAATGCCTTCCTTACAGGCTACGCAGGCTGGTGATATCTCATTGATATGGATGCTCCTGCCGCCGTTGCGGAATATTGTCCCTTTTATTCGAAGGCGGTTTAGTAGATCCTGGGTTTCTGACTCAGCGTCATCGGGGTCGATAGCTATCCCCGAAGCAGCCACCTGTCTCATGAAGTCATCATAGATGTCTAGGTAAACGGCCGCGTAAGAAGAAAAAATGGGATTCCTTATTCGATTCCAGGTAGCTTCTGTTATGTCAATTATCACGGTATTAAGATTGAGAAGTCAACTTGCGCGGGTGACTTCAACTGCGCGATTTTGCAGGCAAGCCAGGCGGCATCATGGATCCAAAAGGATTTTTTTGGCGGAATTCACAGACGCGACATAACCGTTTGGCGGCTCTTGAGGCGAAGGGCGTGCCACACCTTTCACAACGGATTAATCCGCCCTGCTGCAAGACATTATCGCCATTTCGTCCGAAAACCTGTCCAAAATCAGGCGCAGTGTCTATGGTTATAGCCTTGGGCGCGCAAACGCGATCACAAATACCGCATCCAATACAGAGTTCAGGGATGAACTTCAACGAAAAACTCGTCGAAGATAATTCGAATTCAAAAGCGCCGGTAGGACAAGCTCGCGCGCAGGTGCCGCAGGCGGTGCATTCATCTGAGACGGTAATCAAAGCGAAACCAAATCCATCCAGGGACGTCGACAGGTAATCGCCGGACGATATCGTTGAGAGTTCCTTAACCGCTCGCAGCAGTCGCAGGCGTTCTCGGAAACGGTATTGGCCGCCCACGTTGCCCAGATCGGGAGAGTCGCCCGGCTCGCCGTCCGACGCGCCCAGACCTCGCCGGAACAAGGCCCGACGCGACACGGGTGGAGATTCTGCATTCCAGAACGGCCGCTTCTTCAGCTTATCATCGCCCTTTGGTAAGGCGTAACTCAAGGCATCCGGCCGTCCCCACGACTCAAGCAGCCGTTTTGCTTGTTCCACTTGATCCACTACACGTGGTTGCAGCGACTGCCAGGGACAACCGGGGCAAGCCTCCGTTCGGGCTATCATTCGTTCCAGACCGTGGCACGCCAGAGCCAGGTAGCCACCGGCGCCGATTCCGGCCAGGCAACCGCGCACGCGAATACCGGCCGTCGCTCCCGGCGTCCCCTGCTCGTAATTAGGGTTCAACTCGCAGAGGAGTTCGATGACTGGCGTGTCCGAAGCATCGACTGCATTCAGCAGCGCTTCGACGGTCTCTATGCCGGTATAAACGAAAGCCCCCATCGGGCAGGCGGTGAGACAGGCCCGGCAGTAATGGCAAGCCGCTTCATCGAAAGTCGGTGGTTTTCCGGGCTCGATGGCTTCGACCGGGCAGACTTCGTAGCAGGCCTCACAGGTTGAGTACTTGTCAAGTGAATGTAGGCATTCTTGTTCGCCGAAGACGATCTTCCAGTCAGTGGCATCTGCCAGGCTCTGTGCGAAGGCTAAAAGTTTCATGACCCAAAAACCACTGGCATTTCTGTCTCAAAGATCGCTGCCATTTCGGCCAGCGCCCCGCGTACAACCAATGCGATTCCCCGGAAGAAATCGGTTCGGCAGTAAACGCCAACCTGATCACACCAAATGGGCGTCCATCTCAGCACGTGCTCAGATAGGAACCCTCGTTGCGCCTCGACCACTGCTGCGAATTCGACATCATCTTGCTTCTTCAGCGCGGCAAGACCTAATCCGGCCAGGTGGGCAAGAAATGTTAGTTCAAGACCTATGTGATCGTCCGGCTCTTCGTAAAGCTTGACAGTTTGCAGGTCGTAGCGGCGATACCAATCACGCACCTGCAGGGTCACCTCTTGGAAGATCATCCGTCCTTCCTTGACGAAAACCGATTCCCATGGCGGCGCCAGGACCTGTCCAGGTCCGATGAAGAGTCGGGTGTAGTCCGCCTTCAACGCATGAAAGACCTCGTCGGACATCTCAACC
>JBARZW010000172.1:0-5774 GCA_049650305.1 Promineifilaceae bacterium (SeqCode) | reverse complement strand
TGCTGGTAGGTGTGGGAATGTTGATTGTAGGGATCGCTGTGTTGCAGAGCCAGCGTTGGCACAGCTGGCGCAGATTCACTCCACTTCTGATCGGCCTCTATCCATTATTGATGGTTTTCACCTACCCGCTATTGGAAAGCAGCCCGGCACTTACAGGCGGTGCAGGCCAGGTCCTTGACCAGGGGCTAACGGCGATATGGTTCCTTTTTTGGCTCCCGCTTGGCATGGCCCTCTGGGTCGAAGCAGGCCAAGAGCAGGAGACCCGGCCTGAGCCGGCGTAATAGCGCTCCGGCTCGCCATACGAATTGGACCCATCAACTTCAGGCTAAAACGATTGAACCTATAGGAATTTAAGGAGAAGCAATAATGAAGGAAAAGTACACAATCACTCGAATAGACCATGACGATCCCCTGAGTAAAGCCGCCCTTGAGGCCGAGGAACGACTATTCGCCCATTATGATCTCGACTATAAAGTACGTTTTGTCGAGATGGAGGAGCCGGACTTGCGCTTGCGTGTTCTAGAAGTAGGCAGTGGACGGCCGGTGCTGATGGTTCCCGGCGGAGCCGGCGATGCCTGGCCTCTCGCCGCATTGATGGCCGAACTCCAGGGTTGTCGAATGATCGCCATAAACCGTCCGGGAAGTGGGCTGAGCGATGGCGTTGATCACCGGCAGGTGGATCTCCGTCTTCTTGCTGCGAACACGATTCGCGCTGTTGCCGACGCATTCGAACTGGAACGGGTACCGATCGTCTGTAACTCGATGGGCGGCCTGTGGAGCACCTGGTTTACCCTTGAATATCCAGAGCGCGTGTCGCAAATGGTGCAAATGGGCTGTCCCGCTCTTGTATTAGACACCAGCGCCCCCTTCTTCATGCGTTTGATCGGCGTACCAGGCATAAATCGCTTTATTGCCCCAAGTATGCAGCCCAAAAACGTCGATACTGCTGTGGACTTTCTTAAGTTTCAAGGAAGTAGCCAGGAAGATATCGCTAGGTTGCCCAGGGAGGCAGCGGAAGCCGCCTATCACTTTTACCAGCTGCCAACTTATTTGGATACATGGAAGACGTTGATCTCGGCCGTGACGACCATCGCTGGCGGCCGGGCTAAATATCAACTGGGAGCTGACCTGCTACGACGAGTACAACAACCTGTCCAGTTCGTGTGGGGCGAGAACGATGTGTTTGGGGACCTCGGCGTTGCCCGGCAAGTGACACAAATCATGCCCAATGCAGAACTCCACGAGATGGAGACCGGTCACTTGCCCTTCCTCGACCAACCAGAGGAGACCGGCCGGGTGATTCGCGAATTTCTCACCCGGGAAACGCCTGTGACCGAGCCTCAGTTGGCTGCCATATCCTGATTACGCGATGGGAATCCGGCCGATCTTGACTGGCAGAGAGAGTAGTAGGCCGCATATCCACGGCTCATATTATCCAGACTAAGGAGAAAACTATATCAAATCGAAGATGGGAACAGTTCGGCGCCGCCGGCGGCATTATTTTTGTTCTACTACAGCTTACGGGTCAAGCCCTGATCCAGGTTGGCGGCGCGGAGCCGGCATTCACCGCACCAGGTCAGGAAATCTTGTCATTCTTCATAGCCCGGGATCCCCTGCTCTTCCGTATTGGCGGATTCCTTTCTGACCTCTCCACTATAGCCATTTTGTTTTTTATTGGCGCCCTATGGGCAGCCCTCAGTCGGCGCGAAGAAAGCCCTTCCTGGATGTCTATCGTGGCCTTCGGGTCCGGCATCGCGGCCGTCGCCGTCACCCTTGGTGGCGGTGGCTGGGAACTGGCCCTGCTAAGGATTGACGAGGGGTTGGATCCGGCGACCGCCAGGTTATTGTTCGACCAGGGCAATCTCACGTTCGCCATGCTCTGGATTCCTCTTGCCTCCATGCTTCTGGCGACAGGCGCCGTAGCCCTCAGGGACGGCGCGTTACCTCGCTGGTTCGGGTGGTTCAGTTTGGTTGTGTCCATTGCTTTATTGGTCTCCAGGGCATTCTGGACAGCGCCTTCGGGCCTGGCCTTCATTGGCTATATGCTGTTCTGGCTCTGGCTCATCATCGCCAGCATCCTCCTTATCCGGCGTGCATAGCAGCCAAGTAAATTGGCTGCCAAAGTTAACTGTCAGGATATAAAAATAGACAAAAACAAAGAGCAAAAAGAAGACGCTATGATGAAGAAGTTGTTAAAATGGATTGGAATCATCCTCGGCGGACTAGTTCTGCTGTTGATCATTGCCGCCATCAGCTTGAGTTTCGCCGGTAACGCCAGGCTCAGCAAGACCACCTACGTTCAACCCGAAGACATACAGATACCGGTGGATGTGGCTGCGTTACAGAGGGGTGAACACCTGGTCCAGGCCACCTGCCTCTCTTGTCACGGGGCAGACCTGAGCGGCGAGGCGGTGATCGATGATCCGGCGATCGGCACCATCTATGCCCCCAATATCACCGGGTTGGTCGAAAGCCGCAGCGACGTCGAGCTAGTATTGGCTATCCGCCATGGCCTCGGCCCGGACGGCCGTCAGTTGATCGTCATGCCGGCTGAGTCCTTCATCCACTATAGTGTCGAGGACCTTGGCGCGGTGATCGCCTACCTCAAGAGCGTGCCAGCGATAGAGAATGATCTCCCCGAACCGGCCCTCGGCTTCCTGAGACGCATCCTCCTGGCTGCCGGTATGTTTGGCCAAATTTTCCCGGCCGACTACATCGACCACGACCAGCCTTTCGCGACCATGCTAGTCATTGGCGCCAATGAAGACTATGGGGGGTACCTGTCTGGATTATGCACCTCCTGCCATGGGGCTGACCTTACCGGGGGCGAATCAACGGAACCAGACTCTCCACCTCCTCCAGACCTGACCAGTGGCGGCCGGCTCGCAACCTGGTCCGAAGATGGTTTCGTTAAGGCGATGCGAACGGGCGTGACACCCGAGGGAGAGGCGATAGATCCCGATTTCATGCCCTGGCGATCTTTTGGCAAGTTAGACGACGAAGAATTGCAGGCCCTTTGGCTTTACCTCCATTCATCGTCTCCATAAGATGCCGCGTCAGATGCCGCGTCCCTAATGCATAATGGAGATAGCTAAAACGGAAAGCCCAGATCTCTTCGCCGGTGTAGGCCGGGATCACGAAGGCGTATTCACTTCTGCTGCATCACCGACCGGTGAACCTGGTGGACTTCACACTGAGAAAACCCAATGTGGAGTCCTTCGTAGAAGGTAGTATAGACCGGCTTCTTAGGCCATAAGGACGCTTATAATATCTTCCAAATGGTTGATAACAAGCGAGAAGTGACCCTCGTCATCAAAGAAGGTAGCCTGGCAGTCTGGGATCGAATCCGCGACATAGTGTCCGACTGTAACTTTTACGTTCTTGTCCTCCAGACCTCCGTGCCATAGGTGAACGGGAGCGGTGATATCCTGAAGCCTGAATCCCCACGAGCGCGTGTATAGACCGGCTTCATGATGAACCCCGCCAATTCCCGCCCTGAACGCTTCTTGCCAGCTGCCGGCAATCATCTCTGCCAAAACTGGATGTTCCTCCATCAGCGCCCCGTCTGGCCTAGAGAATGATCCTTTTATCTGGGTCAACATCCGGTCCGGATTCTTCAGACCTTGAGCCATTAACGTCAGAATCAGCCGGCGAATCAGCGATGGTTTCCCAGGAAAGATCCAGCTGTCCCCATCCTTGGCTCCGGGTGCGTCGGATGGACCCATTCCACTTACTATCGCCGTGCCAGATAGACGCTCTGGGATCTTGAAGGCACACACCTCCCCATAGGGTCCGCCCCCGGAGACCGCCAGCACGGCAAAACGATCCACTCGAAGCGCGTCTGCCAGTTCGATCATGTCGTCAGGCCAGTCAAGGAACTCTCGACCGCGCTGGAAATCCGACAGACCCATACCTGGACGATCGATTGCGATAATGCGTGCTTTCAGCTCAACAGCGGCGTCATCCGCATTAAATACCAGCCAGTCACGACGAGACCCGGGAAAGCCATGAAAAAAGAAAACCGGACTGCCATCGGGATGGCCATATTCAGCATAACCCAGTCTGCGCCCATCCCTTAGTTTAATTTGCTGATTGGCTTTATCTGCTTGTGTCATCGTAATATTCCCTTATCTCGTTCGTGTAATTGACGGGCTGTCCCCCTGGAAGAGCCACTCATGCTCAAGAATTATGCACTGCATTCCGATGCACTGCATTCCGATACGCTGCATTCCGATACGCTGCATTCCGATACACTGCATTCCGATGGATTGCGTTCCGATGAGCCAACGCACCGGTGTGCTTCAGGCCAGTCGCCGGTAGAATCCATTGAACCAAGTTCGATTAAGGCGGCGTTTCGCTAGGGAACGGGCAAGGCAGCCACTGCCAGAACAATCGTCACCACGCCTATCAGACCCCATAAGATTAAAAAGGCATAGAAGAGTTTGAGGTTGTCTGGATTGCCTATTCGAATTCCGCGGCGCTGCATCATCTGGCGAACGACGATCCCGCGTCCTGCAAAGTATACATACATACCACCACCGACCAGACCAAAGTATGCCCAATAGGAATTGTCTAGTAGGAGCAATATCCCCGCGACAGGCAGTGTCCACAAAATCAAGCTGTCCCAGATCGCCTCGCCTTTTGCATCAACTAAAAAAGTTGGATCGACCTCGGATTTCGGTTCGATAAATCCCCATTTCGAAGCTAATGATGGGGCAAGTGTTACGATGACCTGCATCAACCAGCCCATCACCAGGGTAAAAATGATAAGAACGATTCCCCAACTCTGGTTCATAAATATCCTCCTTTCTGATGTTTTCGCGTAATCCCTTGACCAGGTTCGCTCGCGATTATTCCTACTATCCCACAAGGCTTCAAGATGGGCATCCGGTCTGGTTACAATCCTTGTTTTGACCGGTGAGATTATCACGATCCCGGTTCAATACGAGGACCCTGGATTCGCTAAAGATAAAGATCGTCAAAGTGAACCAGCGTCCATAGTATATATGCCAGCCCTACCAATATGCCGAATGGGAATACGATAAACCAGTTCAAGGTGATTTTCGGTTTCTCGAATCGTAGACTTGTGGCCGTGGTCATAACGTTTGCCCAAACCAACCAAAAACTGACCAAGGCCAACAAATAGTAGCCCCATCGAGGAGTAACAAACACAAGCACAATTCCTGCGATGCTCAGCGGGCAGGCTAGAAATATGTCGGCGATGGCGATACCATAAAAGATCTTCTGTTCGTGCCAACTGTCTGTCGACCCATCGGTATTCTTCATGGCTCTGCCCCGGAGCACCTGAATCTGCCAGCCAAATACGATCAGGGCAATCAAGCCAATAAGTGCCAGCAGCACATACAGGATTACTTGCGATATAGGGGCTAATTCTTGCATATCACTCTCCGTCACGTTGTGGATTCAGCAGTAGGTTCTGAAGAAACCTGATACCTTGATCGTTGAACGCGGCCGATGCCGTTGCGGTTGATACCGTTGGCTGATACTGCGTTGAATGAAGCTGGATCGATGAACAGGTAAGAGAGGAGGCTGGTGCCGTACCGTTCGCACGTAGCGGTATGGAACCTAAGCCGGATTCTCCCTCTTCGGTCACAGGGTATTCAGCCGTCACCTCTCACAGTGATGATGACTTTTCCGCGGGCATGCCCTTTTCCAAGATAGACGATAGCTTCCGGAACTCCGCTTAGCGGAAAACGTCTATCGATGACGGGGGTCACTTTTCCGGTCTCGAGCAGGACCTTCAAATCAAGCAT
>JBARZW010000171.1:0-21719 GCA_049650305.1 Promineifilaceae bacterium (SeqCode) | reverse complement strand
GGTGTGCGGGGAGCCTCATTAGCAAAGGTTTTGGACAATATCCGCAGTCTCAATGAGATAAAATCCGAACTGGGTTCTCTTTTTCCGGCGCTAGGCATTGCGTTTGTGGCGTTAGAAAGTAACATCACAGAGTTAGATCGCATGAGCGAGCTGGCATCCAGGTTGAATGCTACCTCTGTCCTGGTCAGTAATGTCCTGGCGTACACAGATGAGATGTGGGATGAAATCCTATATGGCTACGAACCCCGTCTGCCCTTTAAGGCTGGAAGCTGGCCTGTCAGAGCGGATGCCTGGGTTATGTGGGGCACCCTAAATCTTCCCAGGATGCAGTGGGGGGCGGAGCAGCGCTGCCGGTTTGTAAATGACCGGGCGACGGTAATTGGATGGGATGGCAGTGTGGCACCGTGTATGGCTCTCTCCCACAACTATAGCTACCTAACCATCGACCGACAGCGAAAGCAAGTCACGCGCTATGAACTGGGGAATATAACTCAAGTGCCCCTCGTGGAGATTTGGACCTCAGAGGAATATTGTCGCTTCCGTGGCGAGGTGAGGGATTTTGCTTTCCCATCTTGTCCCAACTGCGATCTGCGAACAAGCTGTGACTTACGGAAAAAAAATATGGCCTGCTGGGGTTGGAATCCCTCATGCGCCGATTGCCTCTGGGCTCAAGATATCGTTCGCTGTCCGTGAGTAAAATGATGAAAGTCAATATCAAATTGTATTCGATTCTCACGCAAGATATAAGCGAGGACATCCTCAACCAACATCCAAAAGGGATCCGTGCTGGGGCTCCCTTCGAAATTACTATGCCCGCAGGTAGCACACTTAGCGATTTAGTGGCTTATTTGTCACTACCGGAAGATCTGGTGAAGATTACATTTGTTAACGGAATACATCAAAAACTCAATTTTCAACTGCAACCTGGCGATCAGGTGGGGATGTTTCCCCCCATCGCTGGAGGTTAAATGGAAACAATAAGGATAGACGTCTGGCTATACGGCACTTTGTCAAGATATGGTGGAGATAGCGACAAGAAGAGCCATGCTAATCCTCAAGTTGAACTTCCAGCTGGGAGCAGGATTATTGATCTCCTAAACCATCTCTCATTACCCACCGAGGAGCGAGGTCTAACCTTTATTAATGGCGATCTCAGCGCCATGCCCAACCTCCAACCAGACCTGGAACACCCATTAAAGGATGGTGACCGGGTAGCTTTTTTCCATTTGCAGAGCATGTGGCCAGCTCAGTACCGGCACGGCGTTGACCTGGCTCCAGGAATGTCCGAAGAAATCGGTCCAGGGAAGAAGATTTTCCACCACCGTAAGAGTACATAATGCGGGAGGAATCTGCACTCTGGTTATGAAATAGTAAATTTGTAAGCGTTAAGGATTAAGAGTTCCACCGGTTAGTATCTATCCCTTGCCTTGGATCAACGCACCTTTTATCTATCTGTGGAACCTTGTAGAAGATTTGTTCACCTTTGATTTAATTTCTAGGTGTTCGTGTCACGTCCTCGTAGGGACACTGTCGCAAAAACCGGCCGAATGGCCGGTTTATTGCTAAAGAAGAACGACCAGGACCCTTCTCCACTTTTTAGGCCCCCACCTTTCTTCATAAGCAGCGACTGTCGCTGCAACACGCTCTACTGCTTCAAACTCCTCGGAAAAAGTATTCGAATCTTCGAAGGACCACCTCTTACTAACTGCTAACTGCTATCAGCTATCTGCTGCAACAAAAAAATGGCCTCAGTTCCGCTTTTGGGTGAGTCAGCTCCAGGGCCTAAGGGAGGCCATCGCAACATCGTAACACTTGTCTGGTCCGAACTCGGTGACCTCTAGTCTTTTAAGATGTGAGCGTTCTTACCCTAATTTTGATCCTTTTGGCCGATCCCCTTGGTCGCTAACTCCTTGATTGCCTCGAGTCTCTCGAGATAATAGCTTGGTGACATCTCGGGCAGCGCGTCAGACGCCAAAAATAGTATCTTCTCTAAAATCTGCTCTTGATTCACTCGCTGCTGATACTCTTCGTATTTCATAAAAGCGCTTTCTTTAAAAAAATGAGGCTCCAGATCTATCAGGCGACAGATCCGGAGCCTCTGGGGGGGAGCCATTATCAGTAAAGCATACTTATTTTGTGAACATCGCGTAAATAAAAATCCTGAATTCAAGCAATATCCTTAATTAGCCCCAAATTTCGCGAGCGTTTTGGCTACACCGACTCAAATGATGATGGATCGACCTGTATCCATGGGCATTGGATTCAACTTGCAAGAACAGTTCCTTCTCATCTGTCTGTCTGCGAAGTTCATCCAGCAGTATCTTGTCAATATTGTCCAGTAAGTCATTCATTGCGATGTGCTTGAACAAAATGTTGAATGAGATGGGACCGCTTACACTCTGGAAATGCTGCCGGACTGTTGCGTAGCCGGTATGGAGGATTTAGGTTGAATCACAGTCAAATCGTCAGCTTCTTGTGGGGCATTGCCGACATCATCCGTGACACATTTAAGCGCGGCAAATATCAAGATGTGATCTTACCCTTAACCGTGCTGCGCCGCCTGGACTGCGTGTTGGCTCCGAACAAGAAGAAGGTCCTGGCGACCAATGCCAGCTACCACGGCAAACTGGATAATCTCGACCCGCTACTGCGCAAGGCTTCCGGCTTCGCCTTCTACAACACCTCTCGTTACGATTTCGACAAGATGCTGGCCGACGCACCCAACCTGGCGGCCAATCTACGCAACTACATCGCCGGGTTCAGCTCCAATATGCGCGAGGTGCTGGAGAAGTTCGATTTCGACAACACCATCAACAAGTTGGACGATGCCGGCCTGCTTTTCCTGGTCATGGAGCGCTTCAGGACCGTGGACCTGCATCCGGACCAGGTGGACAACGCCACCATGGGCACCATCTTCGAAGAGTTGATCCGCAAGTTTAACGAAGCCCTGAACGAGAACCCGGTCGAGCACTTCACCCCGCGCGACGTGGTCTACCTGATGGTGGACCTGCTGTTGGCTGGAGACGAAAAACGTATCGGCCCGGCCCGGAGCCATCATCACCGTCTGCGACCCCTGCTGTGGGACTGGCGGCATGCTGACCATCACCAAGGATCACATTGCCTTGGGTTCCCGGAGCAACGGCGAAATCATCCGTCCGCCCATCCCCGATAGCCAGCCACCGGGAGCCATGACACGGCAATACCTCCCTTCCCCGCCCTAGCTGGACCTTTGAAATCGCTAGTCCCACCAGTATTAGTTTGTGCTGTTCACCCATATCAACTAGGTGATTAAACTGGCGTCCTTCTTAAGGTTGTGATAGATCCTTGACCATGACTAAACCCCTTACTGATTCCGAATTGGAACACCTCCTTAACTTCATCGGCTACGACACCCTCGACGCCGACGTCTGGTTTCAGGAGAGGGAAGAGGCCGGTGGCGGAGAACCGAACATTCGAACTCGCCTAAAGTTCCGGCCTGTCGAGGACAATGCCAAGGCGCATAGTTTGCTTGGCGTCACAAAGTTACATTGGGGCAAGAGAGTAATCCGACGAACTTGGCGTGGTATGTGCTACATCATGTTACGGCTGGATGCGAAGGAGCCGACAACCGAAAACATCTGTAACTACCGGGTGGAGAAATTGGGGCGATATGGCGGAAACACTTTGCTGATCGAACTAATGTCAATTCCGAAGCCAAAGGTTGTGTGGTCGGACTATCAGGAATTGATTCCCCAGTTTGCTTCTCGGTAAGAGTATTACGAAACGATCAAATCGCGGCCTGTCGAGTATTTGAGAGGGCTGATTGCGCTACAATAATCCAAGGTTGTTTCCGTTTTGGCAAAGCATTCTAGAGCGATTATCGAGAGTTATTCGATGGGTTCGAATTTGAACAGACGGACCGGTTCCAAACTGCGTACAACGGCAACTCGCTCGTAATCCTGACTGGTCATTTTTCGGCTCGAAGTATGAACGGCCGTTTTGATGAAATAGTGTCCCTCATCAAGCCACATCAGATTGATTAGTCCCAATCACTCTACAAGCTGATGATCGTCTTCGCCCCCTTTCGGGGCTGACGGATTAAACGAAATCTCGGTCGCCGGCGGTAGTGTTTGCATCAATACTCAGCGCCGCGCAGTGGATCATGTAACTTGAAAGCGACCCAACGAGTTTGGCAATCAAGTCTAGCGGCAGGGATACAAAGTATTGGACACGACAGACATGAGTGCGTAGAGATATGCGGCGATGGCCTGGGTGATTGACACGGCCCTTTTGGGGTGCTATGGTATATGATAACGGGTTGGCGCATCTGCTTATACACAATGATTACCCACTCAGATTAACAACAGAAGTCAGCCCATGATACAATGGTATGCCTTCCAGCATACCTGACGATCTCGAATAGCCTTGTGGAAGGAGGATATGATGGCTAAATACGTTTTCTTGTTCAAGTACACTGGTGCGATTGAGGGCGGTGGACCCGAACGATTTGCAAAGGCCAGACAGATCGTGGCCGAAGAGAATGGTGAAATCCTGCAAGTATACGGTCTTCTGGGCGCTTACGACATCATGACGGTGGTCGAGTGTCCCGACAATCGAGCAGCTATGAAAGTGGCCGCCAAAGTGGGCAACCTAATAAACGCTCAATCCCAAACCATGCCGGCCGTAGAGCGAGATGATTTTCTTCAGTTGCTGACTGAGTTATAGGTTTCACCTGTCCTGTAATTGAGCTAGCTGAGACGCCAGACCTGCAGCCTCATTGCGCCCCGTGCATGCACGTCAACAGATTCACGGGGCTTTCGTACTACGTATTTCACCCCGGCCGGGATCGTCCGGGGTGAAATTCTGTGCGCCCTTCCCCGATAGCCAGCCACCGGGAGCCGACACACAACAAGTAGCCCTCTTCTCCGCCCTTGACCGGGGATGTAACAAGCGTGTCATTTCCCCTGTTTTCGTTTTCATCTTGTGAATTAATTCCTAATATTGACAAGTGACCTCCGGGAGTCTATGCTGTTGGACGTCCAGCTTGAAGGGAAAGCATTCTTCTAGCATAATCCCATTCCCCGCGGTTTTTCATCGCTTATTTACAAACCCATTTTGCGGCTAAAAATAGATAGGCGGCTCTCCGCCGGTGGCATACACTGCCGCTTTAAAATGACGTTCTTCTAGACCCTAATACCAAGGAGTAACTAATGACTTGATGCAACGGCACCAGCCGTCGATCCTGGGAGCCATGACTTATCCGTGAGCCATGCCTCGATCCTTCATGGCGGGGCGCATGGCTTCTATAAGGACAGGAGAATGACATGACCAGTAAATTAGACGTTGTAAAAACATTTCTCGATCGGGCATGGAAGGATGTGCCTTCGAGCATAGCGGCTGCGTCCCAGGACACTCTCTCAGACGAGTTTCAACAATTTGACATGAACGGCAACGCCGTGATGAACAAAGAGGCCTATATTGGCGCAGGCCAGATGATGGCCGCTTCGTTCGAAGGCTTTACGTGGGTGCTCTCAAATCTTCGCGAGGAGGGTGACTCTGTTATTATGACCGGTCATTTCGAGGGGACGCACACGGGCGATCTTGACCTGTCGGCTTTTGGGGCTGGTGTCATCCCGGCCAGCGGAAAAAAGATTGTCTGGCCGGATTCCCGCGTAAGCTGGGTGGTTGAGGGTGACAAAATCGTGAGAGAAGAAGCGTTAGATGAATCCGGCAGCTCAGAAGCTTTTCTTGCTGCCCTGGGCGTGAAGGCACCGTCAGCATAATTCAGGCGGAGTAGTCCTTTATCCCTAGCCAACCCAACAAATAAAAAAACGGCCGTTTTCAGGCCTCTTTGGTTCTGAAAACGGTTGTTCTCTGATTTTGTTAATGAGCAGTCGAGCCGTGGTCGCTTTCGACGACGGCGATCAAACCACACCAGAAGATACACCGGGTGCGATATCACGGAACCCTCTCAGTAGATTGCTTGTTTGCCATGATCGTGATGCCGCCCCTGAAAAGGTTTGCGAAGACTGAGAACTGCCCTCCATTTGTCGATTTGCGACGCCTACCATAAAGAATGAACTTCGTTGTACAATTTACCTATGCCTGAGGATTGGCTAACAACAGCCGAGGCGGCTGAACTGAGCGGATATCACTTGATCTACCTTCGTCAAATCATCCGAGAAGGAAAGATTAAGGCACGGAAGTTTGGTCCGCTTTGGCAAGTAAACAAACAATCATTGATGAACTATATTCAGGATGCCGAGGACTCAGGGGACGCTAGGCGAGGGCCGAAAGACTAGACAAATAATTGGATATGCCTTATTATACCTTTCGTTGACGATAGGTTTTTTAAACCGAGAGACGGCCCACGCAAGTGCGGGAATACCTGCGTGAGCCTAACGCATGAGCCGGTTTGAGCGGCCCAAGTTCTGACAGCATTATACCTGTTTGCATGTAACCACTCACCTGGTTCAGGTGGGCGTTTTTGTTTTCATGGAGGTTATAATGCTGGAAATTGAAGGATTACTAAATACCGATGTCGTCCGGGCCAAGACAGGCCAGTAGACTACACGGATGAAAAAGGCTGACTACACAAGTTGGTTCCACTACTATCCGTGTAGACAGTGGCCGCGATTGGACTCGAACCAACAAGCCCAATCCTATTGGGCCGCTCACAGGATGTGAACCTAAGAACAGAGATCGAGTCGTATATGCCCTTCGGGTACACGGAAATTGGGGAGATTCCCATGATTTTCAGAAGCGCTGGAAACAACTGGAGCATAAGTTCAATGCAGTTTCTCTGGCGGAAGTAGCCCTCATTTACTAGCGTTATCGAATGGGCGGTGAGGCCAGGTTTACCAGGCCGCCAAAGAATACCCTCTGTTAGTCGATGACTTCACTCTGCTCTTGTGTTTACCCTCTAGGTGCGACCTCCTCCTTCACCTGCCCGGCTGCATTTACTTCGCCTTGCCAGTAGAATCCGGTTGTCCGGTTGGTCACCACAATCTGATAGCTGGGCGGTTTTGGAACTAGCAACTGAAAGGAGATGGTGACTCCCCACTCCCCGTCAGTGTAGGTGTACTGAAAGGTTCCAGCGCCCCCTGGTCCTTCTGGAACAGGGATACCAATAATTTCGGCTATCCAGGATGCCCCCTGTACAGGCGCCTGCCCGCTGTATTGTGTCCTTATATAAGCCAAGGCCGCATCGCGGGCCGCCAGCACGGAGTCGGTTGCCTCTGTCACACGACCTGTCTCATCAACCCATCCTCCCCAACCGAAACCAGAAGATTTATTGACCACAGCCACATGATAGACAACCTTCTCTGGGGGAATAACCGGGTAGGATATGGTGACCACCCAGTCCTCGGCCGTATAAAAATAGATCCCAGATCCCACCAGCACTTCCGGTGCGACGTGCCGCTCCGCCCAGGTCAGCCCTGCTTCTGGAGCCACTTCGCCGTGCTGTTTGCTAAGGTAGTCTAGGGCTGCATCACGGGCATTGTGAATATCTTCGGTAGCCAGCTGCTCCGTCACCAGCCCTGAACCGTCTACAGTACCCGCCCACTGGAACCCATCCTTCTCGTTGGTCACTACGACACCAAAGACCACGATTGCTGGTGGCACCATGGGATAGGTCACCGCGATCGCCCAGCCCTCAGCTGTATATTGACAGGTTACAAGGCGTGCAATCCCTTCAGGTTGGGTACATTCTTCCTTCCAGGGGAGGTCCGGAGGCAGGTCTTGACCGTCGTACTGATCGCTGAGATAAGCCAACGCTGCATCACGGGCGGGCAAGGGGTCGGGTACCTCTCCGTCGGTGATCTTCGTCGGAGTTAATGTGGAAATTACCACGACATCTACTGTCGGTTTGGCCATATCGCCGCCCTCAGGCGTTGCTGCTGAACGACATGTGGATGCTACGAACGTGGCGATTAACAAACCAAGGAATGTTCTGGCATAGGTACGCAAGCGCATTTAAAACTCCGGATCGAGCACGAGCCCGATAAACAGGATGGGCCGGTCGACAGCGCTTCCTGTCGATTGATTCTAGTCATCAAAGGAGAAGCTGTACAAGAACTGACTGTACAGATCCCAATCCTGCTGACCGTCGCTATGCAAGATCAGGATACGGAATAGTTGCTCATCCCGAACGAAGAAGTACTCGTCAGAGGCCTCCCATCCGGGACCTGATTCGTAGACTAGATGGACTGTGGGTAAACCGGCTATCGTCATTTCGGGACCGATTGCATCGTAATCCGTGTGCAGATCCAGAACCCATTGGCTAACGTCTGTGCCAGTTGGCGGGTGAAAGAAATCACTATCAACATGTTCCACGGTGAGTATGGGCCAGTGACCGGAACCCACAAACTGGACCATTTCATCAGGATTGACTCCCATGACAGCCGCGTCACCAGGGTACATGACACTGTAACCGAACTTCTCGTTGGTATACGTCTCCCACCCTTCGTACGAATAGCCCGATAGCCGGGCGGGCATCGTCTCGTAAGAGGCCAGGATTTGGTGCAGCATAGGCTTCCCCTTCATGAGGTAGTCCTCAAAGCTGGCGGTGGGTTCGTATCGCGAACCAAACTCGACCTGCGTTCCATCTTCCAGTTCGATTCTCATCATCTCGCTGTGGCAGTCCAGCGTTTCCCGGGACGGCGAGCAAGGGGCCATGTTTCCGATCCACTCGATCCCTTGGGCAGTATAGGTCTGTCCCCCAATCGTGACCTCCTCGCTCTTTTCCACGGTTTCCTCGGCGCCGAGCCCGGTGAGGCCGCAGGGGATATAACGAAAGCCTTTATTTGGCGGCGCCGATATAGCGATGTAACCCAACCCATTCTCGATCTGCACACACAACTGGTTGCCGTATTGTTCCTGGAGCTGGGTCATGTATTCTTCAGCCGTCATCCCCTCCGGCTGTTCCTCAGAGAGGAAACCCACAGCCCCCGACTCGACAATCGTCGCAGTCGGCGGTACCCGGAGTTGATAGCCATAATCTTCGTTAAGGTAAACTTCCATGCCATCGTCCGCATCCGGCCAATCAGGTGCTGGCGGTAGGGCAGCGGAGGGGTTCTCCACCACCTCTAATCGGCTCACCTGAATCTGCGTCCCGTTCCAGTCCGGGATACCGGCTATGAGCTCTCCCCATACCTGGATGACAGTCCCCGAATCGCGCAGGCTTTCCAACTGGCTGTTGATATCAGTGTCAGCGCTCCAGATGCCATACCAGATGTTCAAGTCGCCCAAAAGGACGAACGAATCATCTCCACCTGAGCGTGGGCCTGGAGGGCCGCTGTAGATGACTCCTTCCCAGCCCTCGACTGGGTCGGGTTCAAAGAAGGCGCCAGGTCCATCGGCGCGTATGCGGGTCACGGCAAGTTCGCAACCACCATAGTCAAGCCTGGGGCAGACAAGCGTGCCCCAGAAATGAGCGTACTTGCCAGGTCCTTCCACCATGTCTCGCATGGCCACAATCTCATCTTCAATGGCAGCGTCCGCGCCGGTGATGCCGACCTCGGCCGTCCCTTCGGGCAGCACGACCAGGTAGTCGTCGAATTGGGAGCCGGCTGGGGTACCGGCAACGTAACCATACCAGGCCACAACGGTCGTCCCGCCTGAAGAAACAGCCAGATCTGTCACCTGCCCCGAGGCATCTATCTCACCCTCCCAGCGAAAGCCTGTGATGGTGTTCTCGACCAAAACCTGATAGATGGTGGCGTCAGGAGCAACCAACGGGAAAGCAACGATGGCTGTCAAGTCCCCGACCGCAAACCGGTAGGTCGTTGTGCCTACCAATCCCTCTGGCGTGATGTTTTCCACTAACCAGTCCATGCCTGGCGGGGGAAAGACCTGTTCTCTATGTCGTTCCAAAATATGGCTGAGAGCCAAATCTAACGCTTCCCAGACCATCTCTGGAGGTTGTTCGACGTCAGACTCTTCGGCAACAGTGGATTCAACTTCGATAGTAGGCACGGCCGTTGGATGGACAGCGGTCGGCTCACCGGTCAGCTCAGACCCAGCATCAGTCGTACCGCATGCAGTTACAGCTATTACGACAATAGCAATGAGGGATAATTTTGTTAGGCTCTTTTTCACTTGGTTTTTCATCGAACGCTCCCTTGTTGACTCAGAGGAAAACACTACCAAGGTCTACGTCAACCCTGCTAATGGTGTCACCCATCATTTGTGAAATTATACACAATAGACGTCTAAAAGAGCCATTTGGTTCCCCCATTCTAACAACTTCTTAAAATTGCTATGGGAAATTGCTGGGAATGCCAGAATTGGAATTCGTTGCTGCAATTTATCTGCCTGTTGAAAAACCGAGACCATATTGTAGAAAAAGTTAATATCATTCCAGCTAGCGATTATCAAAGGCTTCGCGGAATTTTGCGTGTGAATATTACGATTGATAAGCGAGTCATCTTCCTCAACGTCGAAGCTGGTTGTTCTCGGCGGAAGGCAACGCAGGCAAGATAGGCGTCGTGCGGAGCAGATGCACGTTAGCCATGCGTCCGTCTCGATAGAAGCGAACCCTATCGGTAACTGAAATCAACATCTGACTACCTCTGGCGAGATACTTTAGGTTTTAGGTTGGTGTGACGCAAAGGAGGGGAAAAATGGGCGCGACAAGACTTGAACTTATGGCCTCACGGATGTGAACCCTAAAAACGGGGATCACTTCCGTAATGTCATTTCACTCGAGGTAGAATCCATTAACAAAGGGCGGTTTTGAAAGGAACTGTGGGCTCTTAATTGCAGCGTTAGTGCAAATCAGCCTCTCGGAGCTTAATTGATATACCTTCTCGATATTCTACGGCCATCATACACGGTGTCAATTCCCATCAATTTCGGAGATTCTACCGTATCGTTTGTATGATGAGTCAATCAGACCAGAACGCGGTCTAAATCCTGTCAAAGAGCTTGACGAGCGTAGCCGACAACAGAATCGCGAGTCGACCAAATAGGATGACAATCGTAGCTTTCAGCCTGAGGAAACTTGACGTCATTGTTCTACAGCAGAGAAGGTCACTAAATAGCTTGCCTCCTCTGCACGGGATAAAATGGGAAAGAAACGGCGCGTGGGTTGTTCCTGGGAAATCGCCGGCTACCGGGCCTCAGTTCAAGAGAAGTTTCCCAAGCAATTCTTACCCTGGTCCCGAATCACTCTGCTAAACAATGACGCAGACTAATTTGCCGGTGCAGTTAACGAGTTTCATCGGCCGCGACCGGGAGATGGCGGACGTCGCCCGGCTGTTGCCCGGCGCCCATCTCGTCACTCTCACCGGTGCTGGCGGCAGCGGCAAAACGCGGCTGGCCCTGGAGATTGCCAGGTCGGTGAGCAGTGACTTCTCCGACGGGGTATGGCTGGTGGATCTGGTCCCGCTGCACGAGCATACCCTCGTGCCCCAGCTCGTCAGCTCAACCATCGGCTTGCGCCCAGCGGCCGACCAGCCCCTGATGGAGGTGCTGCTGGCTTTTGTGCGGCCCAGGCAGTTGCTCCTCATTCTTGATAATTGCGAGCACCTGAGCGAAGCCTGCAGCCGGCTGGCTCAGGAATTGTTGTCCCAGGCGCCTGACCTGCGAATTCTGGCGACTAGTCGCGAACCTCTGGCTACCGCTGGCGAAACGATCTATCCTGTCTCCGGACTTGCTTGGCCTTCTGTTTACGCAGAGCTGGAAAACAACCCGCGAGAGTTAATGCACTATGCCGCCGTTCATTTATTCGTTGAGCGAGCAAGTGCCGTCTCGTCCAATTTCGACCTCACCTCCGAAAATGCTTGGTCAACCGTCGAGATTTGCCGGCGGCTGGATGGCCTGCCCCTGGCGTTGGAACTGGCCAGCGCCAGAGTCAATGTTTTGACTGTTCAAGAAATCGCCGCACGCCTTGATAACCGGCTCGCCCTTCTCATCTCCGCACAACACAGAGGAGTTGAGCCACGGCACCACACCCTGCGTGCGGCAATAGATTGGAGTTATGCGTTGCTTCCGGTTGATGAGCAGATTCTGCTGCGGCGTCTGGCTGTCTTCGAGGCCGGCTGCACGCTCGAAGCGGTCGAAGCTATCTGCACAGGAGAGGGGATCGCCGCAGAGCACATACTGGATCGGATCTCGTCTTTGGTGAGTAAATCACTTGTCGTGGCGGATACAATTGGCCGTGCCCAGGCACGTTACCGCCTGCTGGAAAGCATTCGCGAATATGCGCTCGAGAAGCTGGAAGAGGCGGGGGAAATGGCGCGGCTGCGCGACCGCCACCTGGAGCTGTTCCTGGTAAAGGCTGAAGAAGCCGCGCCGAAACTGAATGACGCCTACCAACAGCTCTGGCTGAATTGGCTGGAAGGTGAGCACGGCAACCTGCGGGCCGCCCTGACCTGGTCGCTGGAAAGCGGCCGTACCGAGGTGGGACTGCGCATTGCCACCGCACTCGTCCGGTTTTGGGAGATCCGGGGTTATGTGCAAGAAGGCTTGATATGGTTCGAGCGTTTGCTCCCCCAAGCGGACGAGAGCATATCTGTGGTTGTCCACGCGAATGCCCTGGCCTATGCAAGCTTCCTGGCGATGTTTCTCGGCGATGCTCCGACCACCATGGCCTATGGGCGGGAAGCCGTCGCCCTAGCTGAAGCAGCAGGCGATGAAGGCAGCGACGTCCTCATCATCGCCCTGGCCGGTTTAGCTTCGGGGGCAAGAGTGGCGGGTGATTATCACGCCGCATTCACCCTGGAAGAGCGGGCTATTCAACTATTACGCGAATCGCCTGGGCAACCGTTTTTCTTAGGCATGGCCTTACTTGCCCATGGTGGCGTCGCGGTTGAGCTGGGTGACTATGATACAGCCCGTGCATCTCTGCATGAGAGTCTGGCGATTGCCCGAGAGGCGGGCGATTCCTTTCGGGTTGCCCATGCCCTGAACTCTCTCGGGGATCTGGCACGCTGCGAGCAACGATACGAAGACGCCCAAACCTCGTATGAAAACAGCGAAGCGCTGCTGCGCGAGCTTGGCGCCCAGCACGATCTGGCCTCTGTTCTGCATAATCTCGGTCACACCTGCTTGCACCTGGGGGATGTTGAGCGCGGCCAGGCCCTGTTCAATGAGAGTATGGCCGCCCAACAGGCGATGCAAAATGTGTCTGGTATGGCCGAATGCTTGATTGGCTTTGCCGCAATCGCACTTCTGCGGGGATCGCCAGCCGTTGGTGCGCGTTTGCTAGGCGCATCGGTTGCGATTAGCGGACAGCGCACCGCAGCCGCATCGGTTTGGCAAGTCACCCGAACGGAGTATGAACATAATCTAGCTCTGGCTCGGGCCAGGCTCACGGATGCAGAGTTTCTGTCAGAGCAGGCGGTTGGGAGCGCCATGTCCGTAGAGCAGGCTGTGGCGTATGCCCAGAATTTCTCACCCAAACCGGAAATTGCCCCGGCATCCGGCAAGACGTCAAACGGTTTAACTGGCCGCGAGCGCGAAGTCGCCGCGCTGATCGGGCAGGGCAAGACGAACGGCGAGATTGCCGCCGAACTTGTTTTGAGCAAGCGCACAGTCGAGACACACGTCAGGCATATCTTATCCAAGTTGGGATTGACCAGCCGCGCCCAGATCATGCTCTGGGCGATTGATCGCGCTTTGACCTAAACACCGGCATAGCTGCAAACCGGATTTCATGGCAAGAGCGGCCAAGCCTTGGGGTCTGCCGCTGTCATCATTCCTGCTTTTTCCCCACCTTCCAGTCGCCACCCCTATTAAACCCTGCGTCATCGATCCACACGTAAACCAAAGTTACGTGTATCTGTCCGTGCATGCACTGACGACAGGCCAGCGTCTTTCGGCGACAATGATCGCGTTGGAAAAAGAATAACCAACAAATCAAATGCAGAAGGAGAATTGAAAATGGTTAGGAATGAGAAGGTTATAGTCATCAATCGCCCAATCGCCGAGGTCTTCGCCTACGTTGGCGACCTTCAGACCGGGCCCCAATGGCAAAGTGCTCTGCTGGAAGTCCGGCGTGCCACGGACGGTCCGCTGGGCATCGGTTCGCAATTTACGTCTGTCCGCAAATTCATGGGCCGCAAGGTGGAAGCCGGCGTTGAGATCGTCGCTTACGAGCCGAGTAGCAAATTGGCCATCAAGAGTATTTCAGGCGCAACGCCTTTCGAACAGTCATATCTCTTTGAATCGACGGCCGAGGGTACCCGACTCACCACGGTGCTCGAACTGCAGACCGGTGGTGGCCTGATGGGCCTGGCGGATCCGCTGATCGCTGCAAGCGTAAAGCGGGAGATGGATGCCAGCTTTGGCGATCTGAAAGATTTACTCGAAAGCCGGGTGACGGCAGGCGCGTGATAAATCTGAGTCCGGCGGTTCTAGTAGTGCAACACTGTTTTGTTGTCGGATAGCTTCTCGATAAATCACGGGCTTTCATCCGGCAAACATTGTTTGTTGCACTACTAGGTCCAAAAGCCCAAAGACTATTTCTGTAACTTGGGCAAATGACTGTGAAAACCTCTTCATCCACAACCATCGGTCGAATCGCGATTGCCCTTGCCGTCGTTGCAGTCCTTGGATTGGTGTTCATCGCACTGTTTTATGCACTATTTGAGGGCAGTGGAGGACCTTTTGGCACACTCAACGACATCTGCGTCGCCCTCGGTGGCATCTTGAGCGGCGGACTGGTGTGGGGGCTGTATTCGAACCATCGCACATATGCTCCGCGCATGAGTCGATTCGCGCTTGGCAGTGGATTGGTTGGAGCATGTCTCGTTCCTATTGGCTCAGGACTCGCTATCTTCAATATTACGGGCTGGTTCCTGGCGGGATTGGTCACGACCTTTGGTTACGCCCTTATCGGTCTGTGGCTGCTGGGATTAAACTACTC
This sequence comes from Promineifilaceae bacterium (SeqCode), assembly GCA_049650305.1. Lineage (GTDB taxonomy): Bacteria > Chloroflexota > Anaerolineae > Promineifilales > Promineifilaceae > UBA11865. Next base: position 6,868 of record JBARZW010000171.1, on the reverse strand, counting down.
GGCTCGAGGTTGGCCCGGATTTCCACATCGTCTCGCCTTAATTGGCATTGTGGCCGGTGGGGTAATGGTCATTGGCATTCTGTCTGGTCCGGGAATAGTAGCTCGAATTGATGCAGCGGACTCGGCACAATGGTTTGTATTAGCAGCCCTGTACGTAGGCGGTCTGGGCTGGAATATTCTGTATACCATCTGGTGCATCTGGCTGGGTCGTCTATCGTTATCGAAAAGATTAGCGCTTCAACTTTCTGCAGCAGCCGTACCTGGCAGATAGATACGTCCTGTAACTAATCCAACCAATCTATAGTTTTCCTAAGGAGAGATCGAAATGTTAGCAAGTTCTATTTTTACCGACAGCACCCGCTTTAAAATCGGATGGATCATCCTGCTCGTATCAGCCGCCCTGTTTACTTTGGGTCATTTGAGCCTGATCTTCGTTTTTGCTAATGAACAAACCCTTTTTATCGGACATACTGCTTTCAACCTGCTTGCTTTTCTCATCATCTTGATCCCCTTCCGCGAGGGTAAAAAGTGGGCGTGGCTTGCCACCTGGATTCTCCCGGTCGGTCTGGCCCTGACAGGAGCCTTCGACGCTGAGATCGCGCCCTATTATATTGGGATGGCTGCCGTTTGCGCGTTAGGGCTGCTCCTCACGATGAGGGATTTCTTTCCGAAGAGATAGCCATCCTCGCAATGCTGATTATTCCACCCCACATCATCTGGAGGGCCATCTAGGCGTAATTGGGTGGCTATAAGTGTAGATTAAGGTGAAAAGAATGCGCACTCCCTTAACAACTGCCCTATCCATTGTCGTTTTCTTCGATGCTTTCGCGTGGCTCGTTGGCACGGTTCCTACCCTGTATTATGCACTCTCGCGAGGGCATCTGCCGACATTCGGAGGCATTCGACTCCTGGGAGGGCCTTTCGAGAAGCTGGGTATCGAAGCCCTGATCGTCGCCGGGATTGGGTACATCATTGTCAGCGCGCTGAAGATCCTGGCAGCCTACTGGTTGTGGAACACCAGGATGGATGGCGCGGTCCTCGAGGTGATCCTGCTGGGCCTCAGCGCCATCTTTTGGTATGGTTTCGCCCTACCCTTGGGGCCGCTGCTTGGAATCATCCAGGTTGTGTTATTGGCACTTGCCTGGGGAAGCCTGCGATGAAACAAGCTTTGAGGATATTCTCGCAAATCAAAGGTCTGTAAGAAGGTGCAACGAATGCCAACTGATCATACATATTTTCTCATCCAACGACTTTTTGAAGAGGCGTTCAATCGAGGCAATCTGGCTGCTGTGGACGACGTGTTATCCTCCGACCATTTCGCCCATAACGCCTTCGGCGGGACTCCGCATGGCCCCGCCGGTCTGAAGTGGCTGATCGCCACGTTACGCACCGCATTCCCTGACCTGCACTGTACGGTCGACGACCAGATCAGCGACGGCGAGAAGTTTGCCGCCCATTGGACCATGCGCGGCACGCACCACGGCTTATTCATGGGTAGCCAGCCTAGCGGCAAGCGGGTGACTGTCCCGGGGATTATCTTTGGGCGTCTGATCGACGGTCGTTTGGCCGAAGATTGGACCCTCATCGATCAGTTGGGCTTGCTCCAGCAGCTTGGGATCGTGCCACCACAAAGGATAGGTTAGATATGATATCAGAGCATAACACGGTTAGGTTCCCATCTGCTGGCCAGGACGATTGGCGGGTGATTGCGAATCCGCTGACCGGGGTGCGAATCACATTCCTTGAAACGGCCGCTGAGACGCACGGCGCGCGCATTGTCATGCGGATGGAAATGGCACCCGGCAGCCGCGTCGCGCCCGAACTCCACACGAAGTTCACAGAGACCCACGAGGTTCTGGAGGGCACATTAAGCCTGGCGGCCGGCGGTGAGATGAACAGCCTGACTCCCGGACACGCAGTCAGCATTCCGCCGCGTACGGTCCACGCTCTACACAACGGCTCCACTGCGCCGGTGATACTACGGGTGATCATGAACCCGGGCTCGGAGGCCGAGTGTGGTCTCCGGGCCTATTTCGGCCTAGCCCGGGACGGGTTGGTCACGCCGGCTGGGATGCCCAAGAACCTGTTCATTGGAGCGCTGGTCCTCCACCGGTCGGGAACGTATTTCCCGCCGCTGCCCATCTTGCTATCCCAAATCACTTTTGGAGCGCTGGCTGTTGTCGGCCGCCTGATTGGTGGCCCGAAAACCATCGCGCGCTATTGTGAGCCACCCAGTCCAACGGACGGAACCATGCCGCCGCCCAACAGATAACATGGATATGACTCGGACCACTGCCCTCTTGTTCATTCTTGGGACTGGGCTGATCTACATCGGCTTTGGTGCATTTCCGCCCCGCATTTATACCGAAAGAAACGTTCAGGCGAAATTGAAGCTGCTGGCTGAACAGCCCCGGCTTTGGAGAGTAGCCCAGTCATTCGTGATCCTGGGCGGCATTGTCGCTGCGGTAGCGTCGATCTTTCTACCCTCTGTATTCAGCGGGACGCAGGCTGCTCGGCCGGCGACGATTGGCGCAGCCGTTTTTGCTGTGGGTCACATTCCCTGGATCTGGGCTGTTGGCTTGCGAGCCGTACATCCAGAACTATTCGCCAAAGGTGAACTGCCCGGCTGGTTGTTCAGGACCTATTCCATTCTCGTCTTGCTGGGGCTGGCCAGTTTCGGCGTGGCCTTCTGGCTGCAGGGCATTTACTTAGTGCTCGGCGCCGGGCTGTTTCTCGGGGCGTTGCTGGTCCTGGCTTTGTACTTCAAGTTCAATGACATGCCCCCCTTCATTTATTATGCAATTACTCTGGCTCTTGGCCTGACGTTGCTGCTCGGATGACCAGGCCGTCTGAGCGCACCTCGTTTCGATCCTAACCGGACCCACAAAAGGAAACATGACATGTTCGATATTGTTGGCATCATCATTCTCGTAGTGCTCATCGTGGTATTCGGCTTCTTAGCCACCCGGGCCCGGAAAGTGAAAAACGTCGTCCTGAAATGGGTTAGCCTGCTCATCACCGGGCTGCTCACGTTGGTATCGGTTGCCATGCTGGTGCTGGCGCTGGTCGGCTTCTCCAAGCTAAACGCCCAATATGACAACCCGATTGCCGGCATACAGGTGACCGGCAGCCCACCCCAGATCGCCCGGGGCTAGCAACTGGCCCACGTCTGCCTGAGCTGCCATTCGGCTGGCGACCAACTGCCGCTCTCCGGGGCAAACTTCGCCGCGATGTTTGATTTCGCGCCCCTCGGTACGCTCTATGCGCCCAACCTCACCCCGTCCGGCAACATCGCCAACTGGACTGATGGCGAGATCATTCGCGCCATTCGCGAAGGAATCCACAGGGACGGCCGGGCCCTGCTCATCATGCCCTCGGGAACTTACCGCACTATGAGTGACCAAGATGTGCAGGCTGTGGTCGCCTACTTGCGCTCGCAGCCGGCTACCGGCGGGCCCACGCCAGAGAATCAATTCAATGTACTGGGAGCTGTTTTTATGAACCTGTCGGATTTTCGGTCTGCCCAGCAGCCGGTGGATAACGTTTTCGCACCTCCGGCCGGAACCGCAGCCTATGGTCAGTACATGGTGGACATTATTGGCTGTAGTGATTGTCATGGGACGGAGTTACAAGGTAGGGTGGACAACGGCCAGCCCGGCCCGCCTGCCGGCCCAAACCTCACCCAAATCGTTCCCCAGTGGACTGAAGAGCAATTTATGACCTTCTTCAATACCGGCACGATGCCCGGTGGAGGGCAGGTGCCAATGCTCACTTTGGCGAGTGGCTTCTCGGAACCAAGAATGCCCTGGCCGATGGTACGGGCCGCCGCCACTGACGATGAGCTGAAGGCCATGTACGCCTTTCTGCACAGCCTGCCTGCGGTGGAAAGTCCAGCCAGGTGAAAGTGCAGGTTTGGTGATTGAATGCAGCAATAGATTGAATTGCCTGTCTACAGCTTCGAGTACAGCTCTCACTCTATTTTGGTCACAACCATCATTTGAACGCGGCTGACTGCTGTGCGAAGTACCAGACACGAAAGCAACTGATTCCGCTCATGGATCGTCGGGTAGTTACTTGCCGAATATTCAGAAACCTGAGCAGGCGCAATTCGAATCGGGCCGTAGTTTCACCGGATTTGAACCGTGCAGGCAAACGAATATCATTCCGCACCACCTCTGGCAGGAACAGTTGATATTGAAGCTGACGTGATCCAAAAAGGGGAAAAAGTGGGCGCGATTGGACTCGAACCCCCAAGCTGAGTCCGCTCAGCCCCTCACCGGATGTGAATCCCTAAAATCGGAGATCGAGTCGTTCATGCCATTCTACCAAGCTGAACGTCGTTCAGCCGAATCCTTTAACAATTAGCGTTTTCGCAAGAAACCGTGGGGTCTGATCTGTAACGTTATTGTAAATATGCCTCCCGAGGCTAAATTGATAAATCTAGTCGATATTCTGCAGCCACCGATCCAAGTGTCAATTCCCGTACAACAACTCATCCCAACATCAAATAATTGGACTTAGATTTCCAGATGCGATTTCCGGAAGACTTCCCTTAGGGGCAAGCAATCATAATTGGAAAGGGACTAAAACCGCTATGTCTGAGGGAGTCAAGCGGATTGCAGTCAATCACGCTAACAACCTAAGTTCAGTTGCGGTGGGGGTCTGCCGAAAGGCGTCCGACCGACCAAAATCCGTCGCAACCCAAAAACATTAATAAAACCACAGCTCCCCGCCGTCAACTGCAGTGCTTTGTTAGGTTCTGTTGTTATATTCCACAGTTATGACTACATTTCCCTTCTTGTGTCCTGTTTCGACATACCTGTGAGCCTCGGCAATTTGTTCCAACGGATAGCGTCTATCTATGACCGATTTAATCTTCCCCGCCTCAATTAAACTCAGTTTATATCTGTTTTGGCAGACTCGAAAGCGCTTGAAAATGAGTTGAACCCTCTTACTATAAGCCATATTGCTAGAACCAGTTCATTCAATATTAATGGAACAACCAAAACGACCGTCGATGGAGGAAACAGACCGAACATACGAAAAGGGACTGTAGCTAAAAACAAAGCGGCTGCAAGAAAACCCCACCCGGATAACCAACGAGGAACGAGTATTAATCGATACAACAAATAATAGAATATCAGAGCGCCCAAGCAAAAAGGAAAGTTTTCCAGAACACCGCTCCAATCACGTACTGCGAATATCAAAGCGCCTGAAGTTTCAAAATAGGGAGCGGCCGAAGCTCCTGCTTCTACAAATTCCCGGCTTAATGTCAATAGGAGTAGCAGGCTCATTGCTATAACAACATCGAAAAAGCCCTCAAAGATCCTAGCAACAACGTACCCAAGAGCTAGGCTTTCATTATGCTTCTTAAAGATTGGAAACATCACAATTGGAATGGCAATAACTGAAGCGGCTAAAATTAACTGAAAGAGCACTCCTATCAGCACTTTGTATTCATTCGCAGAAACAGCCGTAAGATAATCTGGATCATCTATAGATCCTATTAAAGCACCACTTAGCGTGGACGAAACCAGCGTTGTGATAATTAATACACCTACAATTGTTGCGGTCTTTCTGTTTGATTTCATTTTGTTACACTTTCGTTGCGATTTAGTTATCTTCCACCTAGATTAAGGTCTTTTGCATGCAGGTTGTCTAGGGTAGTTACTTGGCGTCCTCTGGAAAGATTTTCTTTCCATATGAGTAGACGTGCTCATTTTATCTCGTCTATATCTGTTTTTGCGGTCGGAGTTCCTGCTATTACATATTCCCGACTTAATGTCAATAGCATTAGCATGCTGAGTGCAATAAGAGCATCGAAAACGCCCTCAAAGATCCTGGCGCCAACGTAACCAAGAGCTAAAGTTTCGTTATGCTCTCTTAAGATTGGAAACATTATTATTGGAATGGCAACAACTGAAGCGGTTAAAATTAACTGAAAGAGCACTCCTCTCAACACCTTGTTTTCATTTGCAGGAACAGCATTAAGATAATCTGGAGCATCAAAAGATCCTGAACCATTTAGCATGACCGAAACCAGCGCAGTGATAAATAATACCCCCACAATTACATAAGCAATTTCAGATGAATTGAGGCCCATAACTATAAGCCATACTGCTAGAACCAATTCATTCAATATGATTGGAATAGCTAAAAAGAACGCGGATTGGCCGAACATGCCGAACATACGTAATAAACCCATTGCTAAGATCAATGTGCCTCCAACAAGACCCCAACCTGATAACCATCGAGGAATGAGTTCTGATTGATATAATGTAAAATAAAAAATCAGAGCACCTAGGCCATATGGAAATTGCTCCACAATACCGGTCCAATCTTTTGCTGCCAGTAATAGAGCGCCTGAAGTTTGAAAATAAGAAGCATCCCTTGCGGTCTTTTTGTTTGAGTTCATTTTTGTCCTCCTCATTCGCTATTGAGATTCATGATCGTTGCAGGCAACATCGGTGAAAGTTGTTTTGTTTCATCGCTAGTCTTCCGAGCTGCACGTGACATAAATGACCGAGCCAAACGGCAATCACATGGAATGGAACCGGCGCAGCAAACCGTTGTCAGGTTGTGCTACCATGTTCCATAGCTATGACTACATTTCCCTTCTTGTGTCCTGTTTCGACATACCTGTGAGCCTCGGCCGTCTGTTCCAACGGATAGCTTCTATCTATGACCGATTTCAACTTCCCCGCCTCAGCAAGCTCTTTTAGGAAGAGCAGATCCTTATTCTTTTCGCTAGATGACCTCATACCTGGGGCCGTCATTGCTGCCTTTTTGTTTCCGAACATTTTAGTCCATAACATTTGAAGAAGATTCGCCGGCGCAGGGCCGGTAAAAATATAGACCCCTCCTTGTT
>JBARZW010000170.1:0-22976 GCA_049650305.1 Promineifilaceae bacterium (SeqCode) | reverse complement strand
GCTCTATCCTCTGAGCTACGGGGGCATAATTTGGAATGGACTCGATTCTGCCATAGGGACAGCATGCTGTCAACATCCTGATATGGACAGTCCGACAATAATTCGATCGAGTCCTTTAGGTATAACTCAACCGCCAAGGGAGACCTATCGGTGGTCAGATCCGGTAGACAAAGCTATGAGCCACTGCGCAAGATAATACGTGGCCAGTACGATCAGCGAAGCCTGAGCAATGGGAGCATTAAAGCGATTGAACGCCAGGGCCGTATCGGAGATAACAAAAAATATCGCGCCGACTAAGGCAAACAATGCTCTTATCTCTCGGTTCTGTCTCCATTGGCCGAATGCCTGCCAGACCATAATCAATATGGCAACTAGATATAGTAACACTGGAACTATCATGTCGCCCAGACCCGGCGACAGGAAATAGAGAGCAACCAATCCAAAGATGAGGAACGGGAACGCACCCCATATAGAGCGATAGAATCCTCCGACCTTGATGAAAGCAAAAGTGTAAATAATCTGGGCGACTAAAAAAACGATTAAACCTGGCAGAAATAGATCTGCAGGTACCATCAGCAGGACATCGCCGATCAAAGAGATGGCCAAGCCAACGACGATTAGCCGCTTATATACGTATGATGGCGGATCGATGGCTAACCACGCAACCGCAATAACGAGTAGCATAGTAACCACCTTGAATAGGTAGGTCTGGTTTTGAAGTTCCGCGATCTCAGCTCTAATCGCCAAATATGCGGATAGAAGGATCAAGAGGGATAGAAAGACTGTAAGTAGCCCAAAACCGGTAGTTCGTTTCACTCTGATTTCACCAGTTTGGTTCATCGGGATCTCCGTTTACCTAGCGGATTCGGGGAGATTGCTATACGGAAGTTGAACGGGAAGGTGCTTGAGACTGTGGATAGCCGGATAAGGATTCGACCAGGACGTTGTCTCTGTTACACGAGGAGGGCTATTTTTCCTCCTCGTATCGATCCTCTGCCCCAGGGACACGACCAAATAACTCCGTCAACTCACGCAGGCGGTGGGAAATAGAGTCAGTCAGCATGTCAGAAGTGTATCTCCATGTCCACCATCCACCGGTCTTTCCTGGAAAATTCATTCGAGCCTCGTTACTCAAAGACATGAGGTCCTGGAGTGGAACAATCGCCGAATCGGCTACCGAAGCGAAGGCCAACCGAATCATGTCCCAGGCAATATCGCCCGCGTCGCGAGCGGTATAGCGACGCACATGATCCTGCTCATCCCGGACAGCGTTTTGATACCATCCGAGGGTAGTCTCATTATCATGAGTCCCCGTGTAAACAACGAAATTACGGCCATAGTTGTGGGGCAAGAAGCTACTGTTTCTCTCTCCTCCAAAGGAGAATTGCAGAATTTTCATGCCTGGAAAGTCAAATCTTCTTCTCAATGCCACAACCTCTGGTGTAATAACACCCAAATCCTCGGCGATAATTGGCAGTTGTCCCAGCTTGTTTTCCATGATCTCAAAGAACTCTGGACCCGGTCCTTTCACCCAACGCCCGATTTCGGCTGTTGGCTCTTCGGCCGGGATTTCCCAGTAGGCCTCAAAACCGCGGAAATGATCGATGCGAATGATATCGACCTGCGTTAAAGCCATCTCTAAGCGGCTAGCCCACCATGCGTATCCATTCTCTCGCATGACAGCCCAGCGATAGAGGGGATTACCCCATCTTTGGCCAGTTATGCTGAAATAATCTGGCGGAACACCGGCCACATGAGTAGCCTTTCCTTCCTGATCGAGGAAATACTTATCAGGATAAGCCCAGACATCCGCGCTGTCATAAGCGACGAATATGGGAACATCACCGATTATCCGGATCCCTCGATCATTCGCATACTGTTTGAGCTCCAGCCATTGCCCATAAAATAGGAATTGTTTGAATTTAGCGAGATTGATCGCTTCGGAGAACTTCTCCCTCCACTGTAGGATGGCTCTCGGCTCTCTCAAGGCGATATCCGTGGGCCATGAGCTCCAAACACCTCCGTCGATATCCCGGTGATGGCGCTTTAATGCCATGAACAAGGAAAAATCATCCAGCCAACTTGCGTTCTCTTCCTTAAATTGCTCGAAGGCCGCACGTTTTGATTCGCCAGCGACGGCTACGAAATACAGATAGGCGGTCGCTAATAGTTTGCTCTTGTAGTCGATAACTTGGGCAAAATCAACCTTGTGGCTCGGAAACGAGGGTGGCTCGGCCACTGCTTCGCCGGGAAGATAGCCGTCGGCGACAAGTTTCGCAGGGCTAACCAGCAGAGGGTTTCCGGCAAAGGCAGAGAATGACTGGTATGGGGAGTCGCCGTACCCTGTTGGACCTAGTGGTAGGATCTGCCATAAAGATTGTTTGCTACGAGCAAGAAAATCGATGAATGCATAAGCGCCATAGCCAAGATCGCCAATGCCAAACTCGCTAGGAAATGAAGTCGGGTGTACCAAGACACCCCCTGTACGGGGAAAACGCATGAATCAACCTCGAATGCCCGAGAAGCGGTCGCTATATCATAATAAATAACCGTGAACACCTGGTAGCAATGATGAATTTTGTCTAACTCATACGCGCAATCGCCTCTTCATATAGCTTTACATAACTAATCGCAGATCTTTCCCATGAATTGTCTGACCGCATGCCTTCGCCCTGAATCGCTAGCCATGTCTCCTGGTCAGTGTTATAGGTGAAGATAGCCCGCTCAATGGCATTCAAGAAGGCGCCTGGATCATAATCATGAAAAGAATAACCTGTTACGCCATCCTCTACGGTATCAACTAGACCTCCGGTTGCACGTACAATGGGGACGCTACCATATCGCATGGCGATTAATTGGCCAAGACCGCATGGCTCGAAGCGCGACGGCATTAAGAACATATCACTGCCGGCGTATATGAGCGCTGCCAGTCCCGGATTATAATCTAGGAAAGCGGCCATTTTGTCAGGGAATTGGTGGGCCAGATGGGAAAGCATCTGCTCGTATTGGGAGGCCCCGGTGCCGAGTACGACAATCTGAACTTCACCGGCGATACTGTTGAGCAACAAATAGACTACATGACCGGTAATATCCAAGCCTTTCTGCCAATCTAGCCTCGACACCATACCAATCAACGGGATGTCGTCCCGCTGAGGAAGGTTTGCCCGGGCCTGCAACGCCCTTCTATTCTGGATGCGTCTCTCCATGTTTTCTAAGTCATAGCTCGCAGCGATACGCAGATCGTCGGCGGGATTCCAGCTCTCGTAATCAAGGCCGTTCAAAACTCCATGAACATCGCTGCCTCTGTATCGTAATAAGCCATCCAGACCAGCCCCCCCTTCCTTGGTCATGATCTCGAGGGCATAGGTTGGGCTAACGGTATTGATCAAAGTAGCATGGTAGATGCCACGCGCCATGAAGTTTACCTCGCCATAGGCTTCCTCAACCAAGGAATGCGTTATTACACCGAGGTGTTCAAGGATTTTCCAGTCGCTGTTTCCCTGATGGGAAAGGTTGTGAATTGTATAAAGTGAAGGAATGCCTCTGTAGTAATCCTCTGCCTGCCCGGCTGTAGCCAACCAGGTAACAGCCGGAGCGGTGTGCCAGTCATTTGCATGAACAACTTCAGGACGCCAGTCCAGAGCTCGCGCTAGTTCGAGGGCGGCCCGGCTAAAAAAAACGAACCTGAATGGATCGTCCGAATAACCATAAATTTCTTCCCGATCAAAAAGGTTCCATTCAGCGATGAAATAAACAGGAACATCAGTCCCAGGTAGCTTCCCCTCAAAAACACCAGCAGGAAAGACACCGCCCCCCATCGAAACAAGTATTTGTCCAGGTATGGGATGCAAATCTTGATGACCATTGCGTACAGCTTCTTCGATCGACCTGTATGCGGGCATAACAACGCGCACATCATGCCCCAAGTTCCGCAGGGCCTTAGGTAAAGATCCGCTAACGTCGCCCAGGCCCCCCCTTTTCGCAAATGGTGCTACCTCAGCGCTGATAAATAGAATATTCATAGGTACCCGCATTTATGTTCGTCGATGTAATCATAGGGAGAAACCGCACCTGACCTCTCGGCGCGCTATTTACTCACGCGATTCCGAAATGGACACGAAGCGATTTTCCCCTAACACGATCAATTAATCAACCGAAAAACAGGCAATTAGCCTATTGCCGGGTCAATCCGCTGATGTAAAATACGATCATCTATAGAGGGAGGGTTTGATGTCAGTTCGTCGAATGTTGCCGTTTATCTTGGTCAACATCCTCGTTTCAGCGACCGTAGTGCTTGCGATATTGTTTTGGTGGGACAATCGCGAAAGTGATACCGTCCAATCTACAGCTGTCGTGATTGCAGCTCCGCCCAGGGCCACTTCACAGGCGACGGCCGGGGCGCCAGAGCAAATTCAGGTGGACCAAACCCCCGTCGAAGAAATCGATAACCGTGTGACTTATGTTGTGCAGCCAGGGGATACTCTGGGGATCATTAGCCAGCAATTCGACATTCTGCTCATCGATCTGATGGAAGCCAATGAAATAACCGACGCCAACTTCGTTAATGCCGGAGATACCCTGTTCATTCCTGTGATCGGGGCTGAAACGTCGACGCCCGTTCCGACGGAGACTCCCAACTTAGACACAATACCTTCACCAATTCCGACTCTGCCTTCGTCCGGTGAGGTGGTAGTCGAGATCAAAGAAGTTATCAGTCCGGGCGAATTGCTTGAAGAACGCGTTACCTTGATAAATAGCGGGGAGAGGCAGATTGCCCTTAGCAACTGGCAACTAGAAGATGGGCAAGGACACATATACGTTTTCGGCACGGTTACTCTGTTCGGGAACGGTGTTGAACTCATCGTGCATACCCGAATAGGTCAGAGTGGTTTGCTTGATCTGTTTTGGGGACTAAACGAGGCAATTTGGCAACCGGGAGATACCGTTCTGCTCAGAGATGCAGAGGGTACCGTCAGGGCTACTCACATTGTAAGCCAATCGTAGCACGTAGGATCCAGGTGTCACTCTCAACAGACCTGTCCGAAGTATGGGAGGTTTCGTATGAAGGGCCAGGGTTTACATGATCGGAAGGGAGAACTATTCGCCTACCTTGAAGGAAACGTTCTATACACCTTGGAGGGAGAGGCAAGCGGCCGGCTAGAGGGTGATTATATTGTCGATATGGTCGGAAACCGAGTCTGGCGGGTCGAGGGGGACGGCGTTTACGCACTTGATAGTAGCGAGGCAGTTGGGTACTTCAGTTCCTACTCACCTGGAATTCGATAACAACTCGGGACGTTTTCCGTTCAGGGTCGTCTTGGCCGAATTGTTGATGGTGGTCACGACGTCTATAATCGGGATGAAACGATTATCAGAAGATTCATCACGGTTGCCCCAACAGCAACCCCCACTTTAGGTTAACCATTCCAACTCAGGAGGAATATCTAGGATGCGATTAGGCGCACAAGTTAGCACTGCCGGCGGTCTTTTCAAAGCTTTTGAGCGTGGCCATGATTTAGGCTGCGAGAGCATAATGGTCTTCACCAAGAGCAACCGGCAATGGAAAGCAAAACCCTTGTTAGATGATGATATCCAGAAATTCCAAGCAAAAGGTGCAGAATTCGCGAATATACATCCGGTAGCAATTCATGCCAGCTATCTCATTAATGTCGGTTCGCCAGAGGAAGAGTTGTGGGAAAAATCCTATCAGTCTTTGAAGGTTGAGGTTGAGAGGGCGGATGTTCTGAGCATTCCCCTGCTGACATTCCATCCTGGAGCGCACATGAACACAGGTGAAGAAGCAGGATTAGAGAACATAGCCAGAGCTCTTCGCCGTCTGCTTAGGGAAACCGATGGCTCCGAGACTATGGTCTGTCTTGAGACCACAGCTGGGACAGGTACTACCCTCGGATATCGTTTCGAACATCTCGCCTATCTCCTGCAGAACGGTCAGGAAGCGAACCAATCAGGCCGCCTTGGCGTCTGTCTTGACACCTGTCACATTTACGCGGCCGGTTATGACATACGAACTCCAGATGCCTATCGCAACACGATGGAAGAATTCGATGCCGTGGTTGGCCTGGATGAAATTAAGTGTTTCCACTTCAATGATTCCAAGTATGAGCTTGGGAAGCGCGGGGACCGGCACGCCCACATCGGCGAAGGAGCAATTGGCCTTGATGGCTTCGCCAACTTCGTCAACGATCCTCGATGGAGTGAACATCCAGCCCATCTGGAGACTGCCAAGAAGGAAGAAACCGATGATGGAGAGGAAATAGAGATGGATCCGGTTAACCTAGATACCCTCAGGAAGCTCATCCGATGATGAGCAGGCCGGTCGACAGGATTGTTCACCTGCCTTTGCCGATTCTATGGCAAAGCGGAAAAGTTGCTGGATACCTCTAGCCAAACAGGACATCGCCATGTTTATCGTAGACGCACACCTTGATCTGGCATATAACGCCATTCGGAACGAACGTGACCTGCTCAGACCTGTATCTGAGATTAGGGTTGCGGAAGCTAAGGAAGGAAAAACCCTGGGCACAGCCATTGTCACCTTTCCGGAGCTTCAAAGGGCCAACGTAGGTCTGGTGTTCGCCACAATCTTCGTGGGACCGACCAGATCGGCTATGTTTAACGAAGGAGAGAAGCTCGTCTATTCGACGATTGACGAAGCTCATCGGCAAGGACAGATCCAGCTTGATTATTATCACTCTCTATGGGATACAGTCGATTATCTCAGGCCTGTTCAAAAGGTTTCTGATCTCGAGATGATAGTTAGCAGCCACGAGAACGGTGAAGAACCCCTTGTGGGTATGGTTGTGCTAATGGAAGGCGCAGATCCTATCCGCCATCCGGAGGAGTTAGAGTATTGGTATGAGCGTGGATTGCGTATTGTCGGTTTAGCCTGGGATGACACGCGATACGCTGCCGGCGCTTGGCGAGATGGTGGGGGTCTGACATCTGAAGGCTACCAATTGTTGGAGATTATGGCCGATTTCGGAATGATTCTTGATCTGACCCACATGGGCGAAGAAGGCACCTTCCAGGCACTAGATAGCTATGAAGGCCAGATCATTGCCTCCCATAGCAACGCGCGTTCTTTAGTTCCAGGTCAAAGGCAGCTATCTGACACTCAGATTCTTCGACTGGTGGAGCGCGATGGATTGATTGGTATTGTACTGGCCAATGCTTTCTTAAGGAAAGGTCACGGACGGGGCGATCCCAAAGAGCTGGTCACTCTGGAGCATGTTGTGGCCCACATCGACCATATCTGTCAGCTAGTTGGCGACGCGGATCACGTTGGCCTGGGTACAGATTTCGATGGAGGATTTGGTGTGGAATCGGTACCGTCTGAGATCTCGGGAGTTTCCGACCTACCTCTTATCGCTAAAGCGCTGACTGAATACGGCTACGGCGAGCAGGATGCAGAGGGTGTTCTGGGCGGCAATTGGCTGAGGTTATTAGGCGCTTCGCTAGGTTGACCTGGAGCAATCTCTCCGAAAGGGACGAATGGCATCTACGTCACCTACCCAATCCTCGGGCTATCGAAATACGGCTGCCGTTGGTCTGTCTCTATCGAGTGGCTCGTATCATCCCTGGCAGCCGTCGCAGATCCCGTATAGTTCAAGGAGGTGTGCGTGAACGTCGAATCCGGCTGCTCCTCGAATCTTCTTTGCCAGGTCGTCAACTAGACAGTCGTCAAATTCAAATACGCGGTCACACTGGGAGCATACAAAGTGATGGTGGCATCCATCTTCAAGAAGAACAAAGCGGGCAGCACGGGCACCTTGATACACAGGACGGACGTGACCAAGATCACAAAGCAGGTCCAAGGTACGGTAGATCGTCATCCGGCTAACGCTGTCATCCCGTCCGCGCACAGCAGAAGCTAATTCATCCGCACTGAGGTGACCGCCGCTTTCCACCAGCGCCTCAATAATAATGCGCCTACTTGATGTGAGCCGGTGACCCCCATCTCTTAATGCCTGACCGAGTTTGCTTGCGTGCTCATTCATTCAATTTAAAGTGAGATACACACCTCCAATAGCATGAATTAAGCAGACTTGTATCTCCAGATCAACCCTTTGCCAGGCGCTGAAATTAAGACGACGATAAAGACGGCTGTCGCTACTAGCACAATAGCCGGCCCGGCTGCTATAGACCAATAATAGGAAACATACAATCCCGCGATACCGGAGCCAGCGCCAATGACGCCGGCAAGGACCATCATCCGCCAAAGTCGTTGTGTGAGAAGTAAGGCGGCCGCCGCAGGAGTGACCAACATCGCCACGACCAAGGCAATGCCAACCACTTGAATCGAGACCACGATAGTGACGGCCAGGAGAATCAGCAATAAATAGCGGAAAAAACTCACTGGAAGACGAAGTGTCGTTGCAAGCAGAGGATCAAAGGAAACGATCATAAACTCTTTATAGAAAAGAAATACAACCAGGAGTACAAGTCCGCTTAGCAAAAACGTACGAAGAAGGTCACTCTCGGACACGCCGAGGGGGTTGCCAAACAGAAAATGAGCCAAGTCTACTGTGTAACTTCCAAAGGCCGACAACATAGCCACCCCGAGGGCGAATGCCCCTGCGAATATCACCCCAATCGCCGTATCCTCTTTCAGCAAACCTCGGCTTGAGAGTGCTCCAATGGCAAGCGCGGCCAGGATTCCGACGGCCAAAGCGCCCACGGCAAGTGGCCAACCAAGAACAAAAGCCAGAACAACTCCGGGTAGTATGGAATGAGCGAGTGCGTCGCCGAAGAAAGCCATTCCTCTTAAAACGACATACGCTCCCAGGACAGAGCAGACGACGCCAACCATAGCTGTTGCCAAAAGGGCTCGTACCATGAAGCCGTGCTGCCAGGGCTCGGCCAGGAGAGTAAATATGTCAGCCATCTTCGCTAATCTCCACCTCAGACCATGTGCCATCCACAGCCGACCAGGTACCAGCTTGGTCTTCACCATCTTGATCGTGACATTCGTCTGTCAATAATATCGTTCCCTCATCGCCGTCAATCCGGTGCATATGACCACTGTAAGCCGACATGAGATTGTCTGGAGTTAAGGCGACCGATGGCTTATCAAAGGCAACAAGTCGCCTATTTAAGAGCATAACACGGTCGAATTTATCGGCCGCTCGCTCGAGATCATGGGTTGCTAACAACACTGTAACGTTATCGGGGGTCAAGCCATCCAAAATCTCGAAGATCGCTTCATGGCTCGTAGCATCAAGTCCGGCCAAGGGCTCATCGAGCAGTAAAATCTCAGCCTCTTGGGCGAGGGCCCTGGCGATGAAAACCCTCTGTTGTTGCCCACCAGATAACTCGCCGATTTGCTTTCGGGCAAGGTCGCTAGCGTGCACCCTGGACAGACAATCATGGACGATGGACCAATCTTCGCGCTTTGGCCAGCGGAACAGCCCTATCTTACCCACCCGCCCCATCATCACTACTTCTTCTACCGTAACGGGGAAGGAGAAATCGATCTGACTTCTCTGGGGAACATAGCCGATGCAGATATGGCCATCCGGTCCGGAGCCATACACTTCAACCGAGCCACTGCTGGGATCAAGAATACCCGCAATTAGCTTCATGAGGGTGCTTTTGCCGGCGCCGTTCGGCCCTACGACGGCGATCTGTTCGCCATGTTCAATCTGGAACGTAAGATCTTCTACAGCGTGAGCCGTCCCAGTCCTGCCTACCGATGGATAGGAAACAACTACGTTCTCCAGCGCAATTACGGAAGCGGACGAATGGTGACGTATTCCTTTTAAGCGAAGATTCGATAAAGCGGTGCTCATTTCCTATTGTCCAACCGATTGAAAGAATATATAGATGTGATACTGCTTCCAGATCAGCACTTTGCTGAATAGCGGAAGAGTCTTTTTGATACTTTGTATCAACTATAGCGTCAGCAGAGGTTGAGTCAAGTTGCCATAATCACATTATGTCGCAATAATCTTGGCTTCAACGGTATTTTGGTTCATTGCCTGACGGTTGTTTAGGAGGTCGTTATCATGGCGATTCGCGAGGCCCGATGGGATTGCACATATTGCGGGACGAAAGGTAATCTTGGACGAAGTAAGTCGTGCCATCACTGCGGAAGATCACGCCCCGGCGGAACCAAGTTTTACCTTCCTGATGACGCGGCAGAAGTAACTGACGACCAGTTGTTGGAGCAGGCGGCGGGAGGTCCAGATTGGATCTGTGCGTTTTGCGGCACGAGCAACAAAAGCGAATCAACGGCATGCCGTTCCTGCGGTGCGGCTCGCGAGGGAACAAGCGAAGAGCAGGAAGTTAAAACGTATGCACTGGGTGAGGCTCCAACTACCGGTGATATGGATCTTGATGAAAAGGAACCGGTTCCTCCTGCTGATGATGCAGGGCAGAAATCAAAGATCAAACCTCTTGCCATAGTAGGCGCCGCCATCCTTGCTGTAGCCTGTATCGCCATCGTCGCCTTTCTCATCTTTCGAGGTCGGGATGTTACGGCGAACATCGAAGGCTTTGAATGGCAGCGAGAGATCGATATCGAGGCATTTCGTACTGTAACAGAAGAAGATTGGAGCGTACCGGCCGGCGGCCGAATCTTGAGCGAGCGCGAGGAAAAACACCACGACGAGGAAGTTCTGGATCACGTCGAAGTAAGTGAAGAGGTTTGTGGCCAAATCGACCTAGGGGATGGTTTCTTTGAAGACAAAATATGCACCGTTGAGGAGCCAGTCTACCGTCAGGAGCCTGTATACCAACCCTTTTACACCTACGAAATCGACAAGTGGATAGTCGTTCGTACCGCGCAGGACGGTGGATCAGATCACTCGCCGTTTTGGCCAAGAGCCGATCTTACGGATGGTGAACGAGAAGGAAAACGATCTGAGTCCTATTCTATCATATTCAAGGACTCTGATAGGGAGGTCCGCACGTTTACAGTAGATGATCTCGACGAATGGGAGAAATATGAATCCAACCAGGGCGTTGTACTAAAATTGAATGCGCTTGGTGGGATATCTGAGATAGAGCGATAGTTACCCAGCTTCGCCGGCATTTACCAGCGCTCGCGTCTGGGTAAGTACATCCTTGCTGCGTACAAGTGCTTCTCCAACGAGAATCGCATCCACATTTAGTTCGCCCATACGTTTTACATCATCAGTTGATTTGATGCCGCTCTCAGCGATGGTGACTACATCTCCAGGGATCTTCGCCCGCAACCGAGCGGTATTCTCAAAGTCGACCTCGAACGTCTGCAGGTTGCGGTTGTTGATACCTATGAGTCGAGGATTTATCGCCAGCACTCTATCTAATTCTTCCTCGGTGTGTACTTCTATGAGTGCACTCATGTCCAATTCATGGGCGAGATCGCGAAGAGATTCCAATTCCCCACCTTCGAGGACAGCTGCGATCAGGAGAATCGCGTCGGCTCCCGCAGCCCTGGCTTCATAGACATGGTACGGATGAAAGGTGAAATCTTTTCTGAGAACCGGTAGTTTTGATTTGGATGACGGACCGCTCTTATCCGGAGAATAAGAGGTCTCGATCATCTCTTTGACATCGCGCAGGTCGCCGAGAGAACCCTGAAAGTAGCGGGCATTTGTCAACACAGATATCGCAAGAGCCCCAGCTTCCATATAGGTTCTAGCCAGCTGCACTGGATCGTAATCAGGTGATATCAGTCCTTTACTGGGAGATGCCTTCTTGCATTCAGCTATTAACGATACGCCAGGTGTTTTCAAGGCAGACTCGAAATCGTTGGTTGGCGGCGCCACGGTGGCGAAAGCCCTAAGATCAGCCAGCGGAACAGCACGCATGACATTAGGCAGCTGCTCCCTCCCATAACGCATGATCTCGTCGAGTATTGTCCCCCTGCGCTTTGATTTCTTTGATACACTCATGGAACCGGCATCCTTTGTGCTGACAAGCCAGACTACGCTCCAACTACCGGCTATTCCGATAGCTATTCGTCATCTCTATCCAGGCATCGAGCTTTCGCAAAGCATCACCACTGTCAATCGAACGACGGCCCATCTCTATGCTTTGCCTGAAATCACCGCTTTCCAGGGCAAGAGCGGCGGCCGCATTAAGCAGCACAATATCTCGGCGAGGACCCCGATCGTCTCCTGAAAGTATATCTCTGAGGATTTGGGCGTTTTCTGCTGGAGAATCTCCAAGTAAGTCATCCAGATGAGCTAATTTAAAACCCAGTTCTTGCGAATCCAAATCAAAGGTCCTGACGCCATCGTCATCCAGGCGGCTGACCCTATTGATCCCAGTCGTCGACAGCTCGTCGAGTCCGTCCGCACCGTGGACAACAAACGCGGCCTTACTCCCTAATGCCCTTAGTACCCGAGCCATGGGTTCTGTTAATTCGGGATCGTAGACTCCGATAAGCTGGTGGGTCGCCTTCGCCGGATTGGTCAACGGCCCGAGCACGTTGAAAATAGTCCGCTGTCCGATCTCTCTTCGTGGTTCTATGGCATACCGCATGGCAGGGTGATGGTTGATCGCATATAGAAAACCTATCCCGATTTCCTCGATGCAGTGAGCTACTTGGCTTGGACTGAGATCAAGGTTGCCACCCAAAGCCATCAGGACGTCAGCCGACCCACACTTACTGCTGGCTGCTCTGTTCCCATGTTTGGCAACTTTTACCCCGTGACCGGCAACGACAAAGGCGGCCGCGGTTGAGATATTGAAAGTGTGCTTGCCATCCCCTCCCGTTCCACAAGTATCAACCAGCATCTCACCGGAGGTCAGTCCGAAGGCGCCCATGTCGACGCCGATCACGTGCGACCGCATCGCTCTTGCGCTGCCAGTTATTTCATCGACTGTCTCGCCCTTCATGCGTAGTGCCGTAAGATAACTGGCTATCTGGGCTGGCGATGATTCCCCATTCATGATGACATTCATCGCCTCTTCGGCCTGGCCCAGGCTGAGATCGCGATATCCAACGAGATCGGCGATTGCGCTTTTCAATGGCATATGTCCATCCTTTAGCCCCTATTCGGTCGTCGACTGTCCGTTTAAGCGGGCCCTGATCGAGTCATCGGCATTTGAAAGCCTGGAATATGTTTACTCTTTCAAAGACAACCTTCTCTTGTAACGGGCTCGCTATTCGATCGAGACCAACCGGTTCGTTATCCGAAGGAAAAAGTACGTGTTTGAGATGGGAAACCTGCAAGGTACACCTTACCTTCCTTCAAGGAAATTGAGCAAAATCCGCTTTCCGTGCTCTGTCAGAATGCTCTCTGGATGAAACTGAACGCCTTGCACCGGATGTTCCTTATGCTTCAGACCCATGATTTCTCCATCACGTGTGAACGCTGTCACTTCCAGACACTCAGGAACCGGATCCTCTACGATTAATGAATGATATCGCGTTGCCTTAAACGGGCTTGGGACTCCTGTATATAAGCCTTTTCCATTGTGATAAACCGATGAAGTCTTACCATGCATGAGCCTTTCGGCTCTCGAGATAGTGCCCCCATAAACTTGTCCGATGCATTGGTGGCCCAGACATACGCCTAGAATTGGCGTCTCTGGCCCTAATTCACGGATAACTTCGTTAGAGACGCCACCATCAACCGCTGGATCGCCAGGACCCGGGCTGATCACAATACGGTCCGGAGACAGATCTTGAATCTCTTGGAGCGTCACCTTATCGTTGCGAAAGACCATGACGTTGGCCCCAAGTTCGCCAAGATATTGGACAATGTTATAAGTAAAGGAATCGTAATTATCAATCATCACTAGCATGATGCTCTCCATAATCCGGTCAGTTAGTCCCGGCCTTTTCCATCTTGCGCTGTCGATCCCGGGCCTTGCGGCTTATCTTGTTATGTAAAGCTGTCAAACCCATCGCTTTTTTCATCATCGCCAGCGTCTCATCGGCGATCTCCGTGGTGCGTATCGTCCCTTCATATAAAACCTGTTCGGCGAGACCCTTATCTGCCTCGATATCGGCCCGCCTCTCCCGGATTGGATCCAGAAAGTCGTTCAACGCCTTGGTTAACTTATCCTTGACCTCGACATCACCAACGCGCCCTTCCTTGTAACGCGACTTGAGATCCTCAACCTCAGATTTGTTCGGATTGAAGACATCGTGATAGATGAACACCGGATTACCTTCCACCGTTCCGGGGATATCGGCTCGGATCCGCTTCGGATCAGTGTACATAGCGTGGACTTTCTTCTCGACCGTCTTTCTATCGTCGCTGAGAAGGATCGCGTTCCCCAGGCTCTTGCTCATCTTGGCCTGTCCGTCGGTCCCGACGAGGGTGGGCACATCGCCTATTAATACATCAGGAATCGGTAATGTCTCGCCATAGAGATGATTGAAGCGGCGGGCGATCTCCCGCGTGATCTCGACATGGGCTTCATTATCTTTACCTACCGGGACCAAATGGGCGCGAGGCATCAATATGTCGGCTGCCTGCAGGACAGGATATCCAAGAAGGCCAAATGGCATCTCGTTCAGATGGGCTGCTTTGGCCATATCTTTTAGGGAAGGGAGTCTGCTTAGACGCGGTACGGTTACCAGCATTTCGAAAAATAGATTCATCTCGTAGACCGCGTGCATGGCGCTTTGAAGGTAGATGGTGCTCTTAAGAGGGTCAACGCCACAGGCCAAGTAATCTGTCACCATATCGACGGCGAGGACACGGATTTCGTCGATATCTTCCCGTTGGTTTTTTGTGGTAAGCAGGTGCAGATCTGCAATAAGAAAATAGCACTCATATTCATCCTGCAGCCGAATGCGGTTCTCGATACTGCCCACATAATGCCCAATATGCAGTTTACCTGACGGCCGGTCACCGGTTAATAGTCGCTTCTTACTCATAACGATCTCCTCGCAATGGATTATGTAAAGTTGATCTAATTATTTATGTCAAGCATTTCAATCGTTGATTCGAATACGGTTGAAAGGCCTTGACAGCTCATCGATGTTTCCTGATCTTTGAGTGCGTGGTCTGGATTCTATTCATAACCTAGAACAGACCCTGTTCAGCCTGTTCGACCGCGACAGCCAAAGCTCTGGCCTTGCTCATACACTCCTGATATTCGCGCTCTGGATCACTGTCCGCTACGATGCCGGCTCCGGCCTGGATATGAACCGTATCATCCTTTACAAGCATGGTGCGGATGGCGATGCACGTATCCATACTCCCATCATGGCTGAAGTAACCGACCGCGCCCGCATATAGACTCCGTCTTTCCTTCTCTAGGTCCTCAATAATCTCCATCGCCCGAACCTTCGGCGCGCCACTTACGGTGCCGGCCGGGAAGGTCGCCCGCAACAGATCGTATGCGTCCAGTTCAGGTCGGATCATTCCTTCAACATGGCTGACAATATGCATGACATGACTATATCGCTCAATCGTCATTAGTTCGCGGACGGATACCGTCCCGTAGTCACATACCCGGCCGATATCGTTCCTGCCCAAATCAACCAACATGACGTGCTCGGCCAGTTCCTTTTCATCGGCCAGAAGCTCCTTCTCCAGGGCGATATCTTCTTCCTCGGTTTGGCCACGCCATCGAGTGCCGGCAATGGGTCTCAGGCTGGCTACGCCGTCCTCAAGACGCACGTGCATCTCTGGTGAGGCGCCAACGACCTGGAATCCTTCATCTGCGAAATCAAAGTAGAACATATAGGGCGAGGGGTTCAACATCCGCAGCGCCCTGTATATAGCGAAAGGATGGGCATCGGTGTTTCTGCTAAGCCGTTGACTCAGAACAACCTGAAATATATCACCAGAGACAATATGTTCCTTAGCCTGAAGAACCATGGATTCGAAGGCCGCTTGATCTCGATTTTCGTCGAGTTGAGACGCAGCCCGACCATTGGTTGCCGTGCGCCACCGTCTCTGCGGTATGGCCGGCAAAGGCCGCAATAAACGTTCGCTAACCCGCTCAATTCGTTGCACGGCGTCAAAATAGGCCATTTCAATATCCCGCTCCGTCTCAGGTGGCGGCGAATCGCCGAGAAAGGCATTAGCTAAGATGATGAGACGGTGCCGGGCATGGTCGAACACGACCAGCGTTTCTGCGAGAAGAAAGATGGCGTCAGGAACGTCGATAACCACCTCGGCCGTCTGCGGCAGATCCTCGAAGAAACGGACGACATCATAACCGAGGTAACCGACCGCCCCGCCGCAGAAGCGCGGAAGGCCAGATATCGAAGCCGGGATGTAACGGCTCAATTCATCCTTTAGCACAGTTAGGATGTCTTCGTGATCAGCGAGATCCCGTTTGGATACATCCCCGCTGATGCTAGTTGTAAGCTCGCTCCCTCGAAGAGATAACTTTCCGCTTGGGTGAACCCCAACGAAGGAGTACCGGCCCACGTGTTCGCCGCCTTCGACCGATTCCAGGAGAAAGGACGGCCCCAGTACCTCCATCAACTTAATATATACCGTCACTGGCGTCTCTAAATCGGCCGGAAAGATCCTGATAACCGGTATCAGATTTGCCTTGTCCGAAGCTAATGTGCGAAACTCAGACAATCCCGGCCTGTATACCGCCTCCTGCGACCTCTGTTGCGCACTATTCATCTCATCCTCCAAAAGCCGTATCGTTCAACCGCTCTCGACTGAGCGGACAATCGTACTCTGTTCGCAGTCCGTCTTGAACACAAAACGCTCTCATCCCTGACAAACACCACACTGATTGTGGTCTTCAGGGACGAGAGCGTTCATTCTCCCGCGGTACCACCCTTCTTAGGCTGTCGCTAAAGCAAAAACACGCCGGTGACGGCGCGTAAACTGCGGTCAAAAACGTTCCAAGAGCCAGCCTCACTCATTTCAGTCCAATTCCACCGACGACAAATCATGCCGATGAAACGAGACCTATGCCCTGGTAACGGTGGCATCTCCGACCTAGACTACTGGGTTCTCTAAGATCCGTTGGTCCAGGCGACTCCCCGGTCCATTCACCTACCGCGCTGCTGCCGATCTTCCACCAAACATACCGGCTCTCTATAACTCGCTTCGCAGATTACTAATCCGGTTCACAGTCGTTGTATTTTTCGATTGTCGCCATGTTAACATCGGGCAGGGTCATTGTCAAGGCGTAGCGATAGCTGAACAAAGGCCCCGCAATCGCCTGAGGCGATGCTTAGCCTTTCTGGCGCCTGACTCCGGACCCGCTGGTCCCTACCCCAAATTATCGAGAATCTCCTTAGGTGCGAGCTTACCCGGAGTGCCTGTAACGCCACCGCCGGGATGTGCTCCGGCCTCACAAAGGTACAAATCGCGGAACGGCGTGCGATAGCTGCCATATCCCGGCACCGGTCTCAATGATAGAAGCTGACCTAAGTCCATCTGTCCATCGATAACCTCCGCGTCCTTGCCAAATCCACAATCTTGCAACCAGCGAAGGTTTGGATCGGCGGCCGTTATTCGAAAAGCGCCTTCACTTAGGCGCCAGACAGTTCCAACGTCGATGATTTTTCCAGCTTCGTCACACCAGGGAGAGTATTTGATTTGATCTATCGCAAAGTTGGAGAGATCACGGGTAACCATTTTGTTGATGAGTCTCAGGGCATCTGGACCTGTCACATCATATTTATAGAGGGGAGAGATGTCGATCAAACCGGCCGTGTTTCGGATGGAAAAATACTCTCGCTCATGGGCTGGTTCGTATGTGCCGGCAACCAGGAATCCTGACCAGTCTCGCCATTCATTGCTTTCGCACAATGCGGCGGTCCTACGATGAAATGGTGTTGGGATGGGCATGGGCATGGGCAGAGTTTGTTACCCGGAAACGGGACTTATATCCAGGATGTTATTCCTGGGACTTTACTTCCCTCTGAGTCAATCTGGCAAGAAAAAGCCCGGTCGGACAACTATTTGATTAGCCTTTGACCGGGCTCTATGTACATACATAATTCCAGGGAAACCAGCCCCAATTCGGTTTCCCTTTTTCGGATTTTCCTTATTCGGATTTAAGGAAAAGGATCATGCTCGCCCTGCTCACATCACCGCCAAAATCGGTACCGAATGCGACGACAGAGATCGGCTCTAATGCAGCTGTCGCTTCTTCTATATCACCGACGACAAAGTCGCCCATGGCGCTCGCCAGGGCATCAGCGAACCCATTTATATCGAGGTAAAGAACGGGCGACGTGCCACCTGGGAACTCGGACCAGACAGACTTATACAGCTCGCTGTCGGCCAGCGAAGAATCCCCATGAAAAACATCTTCCACGGCGGCCTCACCAGAGGTTATGAAGAAATAGCCCTCGCCAACTCCGTAGGACGCTTCAATACCACTGAACTCTTCAGACAAGGTGTATACGGTTAAGCCGTCACTGGTCTTGGAGTCCACGGTGAGGAATTGGTCCTCAAGCAACCCAGCGATTTTTCCGGAGGTGGTATTAACGGCGGCTTCGTCACTGGTGCCGGCAAGGGCTCCAAAAGCCAAGGCAATATCTGCAGCGTCAGCTAAAACGCCCTCTGAGCTTGGCCACAGTCCAATGCCTGTTTCACCGTCTAGATGAACGATGAGATCGTTGACGATATCAAACCCGATCTCGCCCTCGAGCTCGTCCATTGCTTCCTCGTAATCGGGCATGACCGCCATTAATGCGTCCCAATACTGGCTTACGCTTGCACCGGTGAAATAAGCGACTGTATCCTCGGGAAACATGTCGGCTGTTTTCGCATCTGAACCTTCCAGGGCCAATCTCTCCTCGTCGCCAAGTTGATCGATGGCGGCCAGGAAATCTACCTGGATGCCGGGATCTATGATAGAAAGCGTCAGGGCGCCTCCAGCCTCACCTACCAGGGGGACGTCATTCGGATCTACTGGTAAATCGCTGGCCAGGCCACCTGCTAAATCACCGACAAAATCACTGTTAAAATAAATCGTAATGGCCCGATCCGGGGACATCTCTCGCTCGAGCTTGCTGTACTCTTCGTTGTTGGCAAGCGAATTTCCTTTCTGGGCATCAATGCCATCCTCTATTGCCTCAGCGCCTGTCGCGAAATACACCAAATCACCTGATCGCGCGATAGCGAGTCGTTCGTCCTCATAATCTGTATCGAGTTCGTAGATGGTTACACCTTCGTATTCCTGCTGGAAAAATAAATCACCTCTGGAGTCTTCAACCGAGGCGATGAATTTCGCGACGAAGTCATCCGCAGCATCGGAATCTCGAGACTCCGCCACGACAAGAACCTGCGCCACATCCAGACCGCCATACTGATCAATCTGGTAATCTACAAGTCCGATTCCAACGTTCGGGCCCAACCAGGGTAGGATATCGTCCGAAATATTGAAGCCCATTTCGGATCCAAGTTCGTCATCCAGGTCGGCCAACATCTCCGCGAAATTGCGGTAATCGATACTCTGCCCATCCTCTAAAAAGGGATCGACGAGGCGGCCGAGTTCGGCCAGCGTCAGTTGATCCATGTCCAAGCCAACGTAGAAGCCAGTACTCTCCGGCATAGAGTCCACGGCCGCATCGCCACCACCGCTTAAGAAGCCCAGCAACTTCCAGTCAAATGGATCTACCAAGGCGACAGACAAAACTACCACACAACAACACATGAATAATAGGAGCAAGGCGACAAGCCCTATTACGATACGATTGTTACTCTTAGGACTCTTGCTCTCCTCAGTGCTCTTTTCGTCGATGGTTTCCATGATAACTCCTTCAAATCTATAGGTCGCGCATCAATCTGCGACGGTTTCATTAATCGTCTGATGTTGGGGGAGGCTCAATATTCACAGTCCGGCCAAACTCACTGAAATCTACCTGCCACATGGTCGCTTCCTCTCCATCTCGGTTTGGATCGGTAACCAGAGCCCTGTGTAATTCATATGTCTCGGGAGCAATCCACAATTTGATGCGCATATTTTCTGGACCGATCAAACCATAGCTCATCTGGTACATACTATCTCCAGCCGCCTCGCCCTCCAAGACGTATAAGTACTGATCCGGTCCGTCGTCGAGTTTTTCACTTCCCACAAACGTTAGATCCGTTAAATCGGACACGAGGATTGATTGTATTCCAATCTCCGGATCAAACAGAACCGCTGGATTGAACCCCCAATTTGGTGGTAATTCGGTCCACTCATTCGTTAGTAAATTAGTCTCCCATTGGATATCCTGGATGCTAATGACGCTGACATCCGTAACAAAACCCGGGGCGATCACCCGAACTTCGGCAATACCTTTATCAGGTGAAACATAGAAGCCCTCGGCTCTCCGGAAAGAAATCGTCTCGTCTGGATCGAGATAAGCGGGCAGCCCAGATCGGTCGACGATGAAGTGAAAGCCTTCTAAGCCGTTCATGCGCTTCGCCGAACTATCGATTATCTCCTTGGGCGGAAGTGGTTCCGGTGTTGGCTCACCACAAGCGACGTTTATTAATGCGAATAAGAATAGGAATATTAATAGGCGACCGATCGTTCTTCTCCCTTGGCTATTGTCGATAGTTTACTCGGAGCGCCTTTGACCTGCAACCGCCTGAAACTCCTATCTGCAATCGGATTCCTCGGTTCGATCCTTTCGGGGTTTGGTCTTATACTTGTCTGCCTATGAAGATCGTGGAGGGACATCTTCCCGAGGACAAGGCTTGGCGAGCACTTGCAATACTGTCTCCTGGTGAAGATATTGGCATCACATGGCAGCTTGGTCTAAGCTTGGCCATCGCAAACGGCGGGGAGTTGGTCACGGCAGTTGTCGTGCCATCGGCCGACGAGCCTCACCTAGCGGAGGCGAGGGAGTCGCTTTCCAGGGCAGAGAAAGTCAGCGCGGACGAGGATCCGGTGATCACTTTGATCATCGAGTCCGCTCGATATGAACAAGCAATACGCCAGCTCATCAGAGAGGCTGACATCGACTTGCTTCTTGCCCGGGCTGATGCTCCAACCTGGCCCAACTTGGAGCGCATGCCTTGCGCTATCGCGGCCGTCCGAGGTGAAGTCTATAGCCCCCACGATGAAGTAACTGAAGAAGGCGCCCAGATATCTCGACGGTACAAAGGACGAATCCTGGTTCCGACTTCAGGCGGTCCAAACAGCGTCCATGCCCTTAGCGTATTGCTGCCTTTGACACATCATGATGTAGATGTCACGGCCTTGTATATCGCTCCCGCGCATCTCGGAGACCACGAGGAAGCACTGGGTAAATCACGCCTGCGCCAAACCCTGGAATTCATCGATGGTCAAGAGCGGATCGAATCCAAATTGATCTCATCACGATCTATCATCGAAGGCATCGTTCAAGAAGCTAGCGATGATTACAACTTGATCATCATCGGAGCTTCGCGAGAGAGTTCACTGGATAAGGTCCTTTTCGGCGATATTACAGGCACGGTTGTAAGGCAAAGCAAGAAACCGGTGGTGGTTTTCCGGCAACCAACCAGCCGCGTTGGTCATTTATTTACAGACTTAAATTGGACTTTACAGCGCCTGGCCCCACGCCTGAATCTGAGAGAGCGAACTCAGGCCTACGTCCGGATTCGTAGGGATGCGAGGCCAGATATCGATTTCTATGTCCTTATCGGTCTGGCCGCCGGCATCGCCGCTCTAGGCATGCTGGCCAATAGCTCAGCAGTGGTTATCGGAGCTATGTTGGTAGCTCCGCTCATGTCCCCTATCGCCGGCACTGGATTAGCCATGGTCCAAGGGGATATGCGCTTTTTAAGATTATCCCTGGCAGCTGTCATAAGGGGTTCTTTTATCGCCTTAATTATGGGTCTGCTGGTAGGTCTGATTCCTTTGAAGGATCCTGTTACGGAAGAAGTATTGGCCCGTACCTCGCCGACCTTGCTGGATCTCGGGGTGGCATTGCTATCAGGTATGGCTGTGGCTTATGCATTGTGCCGCTCATCGGCAACAGCTGCGTTACCAGGCGTGGCTATAGCTGCTGCCCTTGTACCTCCGCTGGCGGCGGCTGGGATAACCCTGGCGAATGGTTATGCCAGCGACGGTTTTGGCGCGTTACTCCTGTATCTCACCAACTTCATCGCCATCAGCATCGCTTCCGCTTTCGTTTTCCTGGTTCTTGGATTCCGGCCTATGCCGATGCAAAAGGCGCGGCGTTCGGCACGCGCCCGGAGCGCCCAGGCGGCAGTTATTCTGCTCATCGTTATCACGGTTCTGCTTGCGCTTACTACTTATAGACTAGCCCAGGAGTCGGCCGTCGAAGCGAAAATCCACCAGCTGGCAGCTACCGGTGTTGAAGAGGTGATCGGGGCTGAATTGGATGAAATTGAGATCGACCGCTTGGAACAGGGGGGATTGCAGCTGGATCTGGTAGTGCGATCGCCCAGATCCATTCCCCATAGTTCGGTGGTTGAGCTGCAAGAGGTTTTGGCTACGGAACTACAAGAGGATCTCCGCTTGATTCTCACCGTGATCGACACTGAGGAGCTAGACGCGTTGTCACCTCCGACATTGACGCCCTCTCCTACTTTGACGCTCACCCCAACGCCTGGACCCACTCTTACCCCGACGCCTACAGCAACCAATACACAGACGGCTAGGCCAACTTTCACTCCAACGCCGTCCCCTTCTTCGACACCTACTCACACACCAACCTCGTCGTCGACTCCCTCCCCTACCCATACTTCCACGCCCGCACCGAGACTTGCGACTGTCAGCTACCAGTACGGGCTGAATCTCAGAGAGGAGCCCGATGGCAATTCGGAGTTGATTGGTTTCTTGCCCGCGGGAACGCAGATCATTTTACTAAACGGCACCATTGAAAATCTTGAAGGAGCCTGGCAGCAGGTCCAATATGAAGGTTTGACCGGATGGGTATTGGGGGATTTTCTTGGTAGAGCAGAGGGTTAAACGAAATCCTGGGCCGGCAAGCATATCACGTTCGCTTCGACCATTTATCTTTGAAAAAAGTCCGAATCGAACGGCACCTGATATGAAAAGTTAATTTGTCAACAGCGTTAGCGAATCGCGACATCATTACTTCCCGTCCAATTTGCCTCTCTCGACCCCGTATTTGT
>JBARZW010000169.1:0-28139 GCA_049650305.1 Promineifilaceae bacterium (SeqCode) | reverse complement strand
TAATGCTTGTGGAAAAATTCCTCCAATGGAGTTGTTAGTTCGTAGTCAGTATTAATCAGGTGCTGTTGTGCTGATTCTTCAGGGTTAAGTTCCCATGGCTCGCCAGTCTTGTATAAGTGCACGGCCTGGCTCCAAATATCGTTTGGATCTACGGTTTGCGAATAACGCCAGTCGATACCGTTCAGCTTTAGTATCAGGAAACGCCTGGAGCCGGTTGGATCGTTCAAAAAGCCAGTGCCAGATTCGTTAATGGTGCCGATAAGACTAGCCAAGGCCGGCTTGGTCATGTCAAATCGCCCGTATGGCTTGCGCACTGTGACCTCGCGCTTGGTGATAAAGTCTTTCAGGGCTTCCCGATCGGCTTTCCGTGTTGTGGCTTGCAGTTCTGAAACTTCCCAACCCCACATACGACAAAGCCGGATGTAACTGTCTTTGTCATCTGGCCTAATCGGACCTTCACAAAAATACTGCTCAAGTGGGAATAGCCATCTGGCGAGTCTGCTTTTTCCTACACCTTGATTGCCTACAAGCACAAGCATCGGATGCTGTGCTTGTTTCATGATTTTTGCCACAGAACCGACAAAGAAACGTGTGAGGGCTGCTAAAGCCCAGACGTCGTCATCCGTCTCAATATGAGCAGCCAGGGCAGCGATGTGGTGCTTACCGTCCCATTCGAGGCCTTCGTAATATTCCTTAATTGGATGGTAGGGATTTTTGAAGGCTTGGGCGTGATAGGCATTTTCAATTCTTAGGCTTGAGCTGAATCCCTTATCACGCATCTGATTATCAATAAGCGCTCGATGGCCATCCGTCATCCGTTCTTGGTTGACTTCGATACTGTCATCGAGAAGATTCATTCTGAACTTGTAACCTAGTTTCTCAAGGCCAGCGTGCAGGTCCGCAGTCTTAACCACTTTTCGTTTTCCACTCTTCTGTGTATTCGCCCCCGGCTCCTGTCCATTCGCGCTTGGTGTATAAAAATCAGTAGTTGCAGCAATAGCCTTGTCAGCTGTCACTTCAGCATATGTTCTGCCATCGGATGAGCGTTTCTCGTCGCCCTTGTCCCGATACAAATCAGAGCGTTTGAATAATCTAAGTGTTTGATTGCGATCGCCGGCAGTCCAAAATGCTACTATTAGACAGAATGCAAGGTCTGCTTCAGAGTGACTTGGATACCCGGAAATGTCACCGGAAAACAATCGTTTGAACTTATCCCCATTTTCGGCCTCGGCTGCCTTGCGAATGAGCTCATCATCGTCAAGTGGTTCGTACACCGTTTGAGGAATTACAACCCGTTCGCCGAATACTTCTCCATGAACTTCTGTGATTTCAGCTTGTCTCTGTTGAATCATGGCTCTCTAGTAAGTCCCCCGTTAAAGTAATAAATCGACCGCAATCATACATTTCAATATCGCCCTTTTTCCGCCCCCGCGGTGGCAGCTCGCCATAGAGAAAAAGATGCAGACCTGTACCAGACGGTGATAGTTCACAGTATGTGTTTAGGTGCTTGACGATGTCTGCGGCCCATGGCTCTATCTGTCCATCGGAATCAACGCAATTGTCGAGGTCGACTCCGACAATGCCTGACTTCTTATCCGGCGTTTCACCAAGCTGAAAGCCTACGCCATCGATTCGCGGATTCCGTAGATGGTAGACCGCTGCCTCCTCAAAGGTTCCCCAGGTGCTGGAATCGTCGCACTTCGCCATCCCGCCAGTGTGAGGGTTGATAGGCTTCTTATCGGTCTTGCCAGGCTTGTCTTTCTGCGGCATCTTCACGTAGCACACAAAATTGGGAAATCCTAGCAATTCGGTAAGGTTGGATCGGATGCGATCAACGAAGGCTTGCTTGTCGTCAACAGCCAGTGAGGCGTCAGCCGAATACCACGGTAGTTGAACATTACGATTCATTCGATTCGCCCTTTTTTGGATCTTTGAGATAGTCGTCATTTAGGCTCGAATCGCGGAATGGGTCAGGGCTCTCCGGTTTTTCTATAGGCCAGGCAAGGATTAGTCTATAGGCTCTGCAGAGTAGGACGGGGCTAGCAGGATCAGGTTGTTTGCTATTGAGAGTCTGCATGACTGTTTTGTCCACGATACGCAGCCTCTATTGTCTGTGGCCATAAGCCCCTCTCATGTGCCTCCCTCCTGATGAGTCGACGCATAAGAGCAGCCTTCGATAGTCCCCCCTCTAGCTCTGCCAGTCTTTCGACTGCAGTCTTCTCTCGGGGTGATAGCACTAGACCAAATCGTTCGGTTTTCTCCATTCAGTTCTCCTGCAAAAAAAACAGTGGCGCCAAATTTGAGATTATTTGACGCCACTATACCAAGCGGGAGACGGAAAAAACGGAATTTCCGGAATATTTCCTTTTGTATTACGGTCGATATTTTTCTAGGAGGCCGGCATCCCCTGCATTCTTAATTCGACCAAGCGTTTTTTTGCAGCGCCCCAATGACGATTTGTGGCCAAACAAACTTACTTGATAATCTTCTAGTGTGGGCTTGGGACTCTCATCCGGGTCATCCAGATAGGCTTTGGCATATAATTCATTCAAGGGTTGCATAACATTATAATAAATCTCCACCCAAATCTGTCTGGCTTTATTGGTCTTCGGAAAATGATCTGGTTCGGCTGTCTGGCTTTCGGTGGCCCAGTCATCAGACGCGCCCATATGATTCGTTCTGTCTGGCGTGCCTGGAATCCTCTCCATCTCAACCTTGATCATTTCCGATAATGCATCTCTAAGTTTGAGATTATCACCTAACCAATTCCAGCGAGGGGACGGTGGTTGATCCTTGTTTTCCTGTATGAACAATCGACCCAAAACCGCCCCGCCCCCATCTAGAAGCTCATAGGTTATTGAATTACCCACCTTGGACCGGCTATAAGAAAAGTCCTCTGGGCTTAGAAATACCGAGAACGCGCGGTGTGCGGCCTCGTCTATCTGGTGAATGTCTGTTGATTGCCCCATGCTCTATCTACTCCCATGCAAAAACCGCCTACGCCAGTAGACGTAAGCGGCTGAATCTGTTACCCTATTCTTGCCAGCCGCTCACCCCTGCTGGCCATTGCCGGAAGCGTCCATTGCTTGCCGGCATTACTCTTATTTTAGCACACTTGTTCGATAGATGCCTCCTTAACTTTGAAAACTGAATTGAAGAGGATAGCATTACCGCTCGACTCTAGGTTTATGAGTTCAGAATATGTTTGAAGCTGTCGGCAACCTCCATATGCATACGCCTTTCTCCGATGGGGCGAAATGGCATGCCGAAATCGCGGAAGACGCGATCCGAGCCGGACTCGACTTCATCATCGTGACCGATCACAACCTGTGGGTATCTGGTGTAGAAGGGTATTACGAAAACCAACATGGTAGGGTTCTCCTGCTCGTTGGTGAAGAGATCCATAACCCGAGACGTGTGCCGCAAGCCAGTCATTTCCTTGCATATGGCGCGAACAAAGAACTTGCCCCCTACGCTCACGATACGCAATCGTTGATCCGAGAGACGAAGGAAGCCGGTGGCATTGGATTCCTTGCCCACCCGTTTGACCCAACTGCGCCGGCATTCAACGCGGCGAGTCTGAGTTGGCAGGATTGGGGAGTAAACGGGTACGACGGCTTGGAGATATGGAACTTCATGTCGAATTTCAAGGGATTGCTCACATCCCGGAGTAAAGCGTTGCGCGTCGCTAATCAACCTGATAAGTATATCGTCGGTCCATCTCCTGAAGCCTTAAGTAAATGGGACGAGCTTCTTTCTCAGGGAAAGCGAATGGTAGCCGTTGGGGGTAGCGACGCCCACGGATTTATGTATACGATGTGGGCCATCACCCGGGAAATATTTCCTTATGAGTTTCTCTTCAATACTGTAAACACCCACATTTTGACTCTACGTGAATTCTCGGGTGACTTCGAGCACGATAAGCGCCTTGTATTGCAGGCCTTAGCCGGCGGTAATTCTTGGGTTGGATACGATCTCCCGGGCCGGACCACGGGATTCCGTTTCAGCGGGCAGAGCCGCACAAAAGGAATCATGGGCGAAGAAATCAAGCTGGGAGCGGGAGCAACGTTACAGGTTCGGACCCCGAAACAGAGCCATATCCGGCTGATCCATAATGGTGATATAGTCGCTAATTGCGCGAGCGATACAAACCTCACCTACATTCCTATCGAACCGGGTCCATATAGAGCTGAGTGCCTGCTACCCTATAAGGGCCAGGAGAGGGGCTGGATATATAGCAATCCAATTTATCTCAATTAATGGATCCCGATATTGCGAATCTGAGCAGTCATCGGTATACTAAGTACAATTATGTCAAGTACATCTTTCCCACCTGATCAGCCATTGGAGAAGAGAAAACGGGCTATCATTGTCGGAGCCTCGTCAGGCATAGGCGAAGCCCTGGCTCGCGAACTGGCGCGTCAGGAATTCTTTCTCGCCCTCGTGGCAAGAAGGGAAGATCGTCTTGTGGAGATCTGCGAGCAGATTAACGAAGATGAAGGACAGGCCCAGGCCAAATTCTACGTTCACGACGTAACGAGCTTCGAAGAGGTTCCAGTCCTGTTTCAGCAGATAGCAAGGGATCTTGGAGGTTTGGATCTGTTGATCTATGCGGCTGGACACCAGGAATCAATGTCCTTTGATGAATATAACTTTCACAAAGACAAGGCTATGGTCGATGTCAATCTACTTGGGGCGATGGGTTGGTTAAGTCAGGCTGCCCTGAGGTTTGAGCGAGCCAAGTCCGGACAGATTTGCGCCATATCCTCCATCGCCGGCGACCGGGGGCGTAGACTTAACCCGGGATATAACACAAGCAAAGCTGGCCTGACGACATTTATGGAAGCGTTGAGAAATCGAGTGGCCCGGTACGGCGTCACCGTAACCACCGTGAAACCTGGTTTTGTAGATACCGATCTGCTCGTCCACGCGGCGAAGACAATGTGGGTTATCTCCCCAGAATCGGCTGCCCAGCAGATCTGGAAGGCTATCAGACGCAAAAAACAAACTGTCTACGTTCCAGGTAGGTGGCGGTACGTAATGCTGATCATTAAGTACATGCCCTCGTTTCTTTTTCGCAGAATGAGCATCTAGCAAGCGGAGTGATGAGCAGCCAGGTTCCTGTTGTACACCAGAAGCCAGAGGTCAGGGCGGGATCGATCGAAGTAGATGGCCAACACGTCGATCGTAATCGCCTGCTTCCCCCTGAACGACTAGAGCGCGTACCCTCTTGGGGAGAAGCCAGCGTCGCCATGGGATATGTCTACAGACCCAGCACCGTCGATGATATTCAGGATGTTCTGAAAATTGCCCATAATAATAGTCTCACTATAGGCTTGCGTGGCGCTGGGAACAGCTATGGCGATGCAACCTTGAATGAAGGAAATATCACCCTTGATTTTAGGAGAATGAACCGTATCCTCGCCTGGGATCCGCTGTCGGGAATAATCAAGGTTGAACCAGGCGTGACTATCTCCCAGCTATGGCAGTACACGCTGGAGGACGGATGGTGGCCCCCTGTGGTACCGGGGACGAGCAAACCCACGATAGGCGGATGCGCCGCGATGAATATCCACGGTAAGAACGCCTGGAAGCAAGGAACCATCGGCGATCATATCGAGGAATTCGAGCTCATGCTTCCTTCTGGTGAGACGATCACATGCAACCGGACCCAGAATGAGCGTCTCTTCTACGGGGCAATCGGGGGATTTGGAATGCTTGGGATATTTACCTCCCTGACACTCAGGCTATCCAAGATGCATTCAGGAATCCTCCAGGTCCAGGCAATGGTCAGCAAGAATCTTCAGCAGATGATGGAGCAATTCGAAGAGCATTTGGATAGTTCGGACTACCTCGTAGGCTGGATTGACGCTTTCGCCCGGGGCTCAAGGCTGGGTCGCGGACAGATTCACAAAGCGAATTATTTGGCTAAAGGAAGCGATCCAAACCCTCATCAGAGTATGCGTCTGGAAAATCAACACCAGCCTGACACGATATTCATGCTAATCCCCCGTTCGATCATGTGGCGTCTTATGAGACCGTTTATGAACGACCTGGGGACAAGATTGGTTAACTTCGGTAAATATTGGGCGTCTCGTTGGACCCATGATAGCACTTTCCGCCAACCCCACGTCGCCTTTCACTTTCTACTCGACTACATCCCCGATTGGAAACGCTCCTACGGACCCGATGGACTGATTCAATATCAGTGCTTCGTTCCGAAGGACTCAGCGCTTGATGCTTTCAGTGACATATTGCGTCATTGTCAGAAACGCCGCCTTACGAATTACCTGACGGTGTTGAAACGTCACCGGCCCGATGATTTCCTTATCAGTCATGGTGTCGATGGTTACTCAATGGCAATGGACTTTCGTATCACACGAAGGAAAAGAAGCGGGCTCATCAGGCTGGCGGAGGAATTGGACGAAATTGTACTGAGGGCCGGCGGTCGGTTCTACCTGGCAAAAGACAGCACCTTACGTCCTGAAATAGTCGAATCATACTTGGGGGAAAAGACCATTACCGAGTTTCGAGAACTGAAGTCGGAATGCGATCCGGAAAGCGTACTTCAGACAAATCTCTGGCGGCGTCTGTTCCCGAGGTAACGATTCTCCCGATAATGAGATCCAGTTGACGAAAGAACTATCGATAACAGGACCAACGCCGCAGATTATTCCAAGCGAACCCTATTGCTCATCCGGTGTTTGGCTCGCGAATTTCTCTGGCAACTCATTAAGTCGTCGAAAAAAATTGTGCTCCCCGGTGAGGGTCTCAAGTCGAAGCCACAATGGCCGGCCGTCATCGGCCTCGAAGGCAATAGAGATTCTTCGTCCGGTTAAGCCGGCAACGAGCGACCAGTAATCACGAGTCACACCCTCCATCGATCGCATCTCCCCATCACTGCTCTCCTGCCTACCAGCAAGAAATTCTGATAAGAGTACAACATACTTGTTGGAGAGCTCATCAAGGTGCAACACCTCCGCCTCGAAGATAGCGCGTAGATAATCTTCGCTTGGAATCCGCCACACGAAATGCAATCTGAAACTATCGCCTACCACGTAGTTTGCGTCTAGCATTACTCCAGTTTACCAGCAATCATCTCTTCCTTCTACGAAATGCAGCAACCCAAATGCGAATGATGATCGGAATGCAGATTCATGGCTCCACTGAGTATTCCGAGAGAAATCCAGGATGGCTTGATAGTTGAGATTGTAGAATCATCGGATCAAAAGGCAGGCAGAAGATTTCCAGGTGGCCGTATGTAATGCTGTTAGTTAACCCACCTGGAGCGAAGTGGTTGGAAGGCTATGAATTGTACCAGTTTTCGAAATCCCTCTTGTCTGAAAATAAAAAGGCCGCTGGCGACATCGCCAGCGGCCCTCTACTATTTTTACTGAATCCGCGGCTCTATCGCACCGCTAACTCCGTTTCCGGATCAAATAAATGCATCTGCTCTGCGTCGACAACAAGATCGACGGTATTTCCCACGCTCGGCGCTAACCGGGTGTCGACGATTGAAACGACGCTGTTCGAACCGGTATCAAGGAACAGGTGCAGCTCATGACCGAGCAACTCGATTACTTCCACAGTCGCAATGATTGGGACCGCATCGATGCTTGGCGGTGCAAATTCTGCACTATGAATATCTTCAGGACGGATTCCTAAAACCACTTCCTTGCCGGCATAATCACCGAATACCGCTTTTCGATCCTTGGGCACAGGAATGCGAAAATCGCCGGTATCTACGAAGAGATCTCCCTCCTCACCGATTAAAGTCGAATTGAAGAAATTCATGCTCGGGCTTCCGATGAACCCGGCAACAAAAACATTGTTTGGCTTATTGTACAGATTTCTAGGCGAATCAATCTGCTGCAGGATTCCATCCTGAATGACCATGATCCTGTCACCCATGGTCATAGCCTCGACCTGGTCGTGGGTCACGTAGATAAATGTTGTTTCTAGCCTTTTGTGAAGTTTGGAGATCTCGGCCCGGGCCGAGACTCGGAGCTTGGCGTCGAGGTTGGATAAAGGCTCATCCATCAGGAAAACTGCAGGTTCCCGGACGATGGCCCTGCCGACGGCAACGCGCTGCCTCTGTCCACCGGAAAGCGCCTTCGGTTTCCGCTCGAGTAGCTCGGTTAAGCCAAGTATTTCGGCCGCCTCATTCACCCTGCGCTCGATTTCGGACTTAGGTGTCTTTCTCAGCTTAAGACCAAAAGCCATGTTATCGTATACGGACATGTGGGGGTACAGAGCATACGATTGAAAGACCATGGCGATGTCGCGGTCTTTGGGGGGAACGTCATTGACAACACGGTCGCCGATGAGGATCTCACCTTCGGTAATCTCCTCCAGACCTGCCAGCATCCGCAAGCTTGTGGACTTTCCACAGCCGGATGGTCCGACGAACACAACAAATTCTTTATCCGCAATATCGATGGTCAGATCACGAACGGCCGTAAAGTCACCAAATCGTTTGAATACATGATCGTATGTTACGCCTGCCACTTGGCTACCTCCTTATATATACGTCAAACAGCTGCCGGGAGAAAAAACTATCATCTAGAGAGTTGCGATAGATCACGCACAGAATATAGCGACGGCTGAACGATGTGTCAAGAATGATTCTGTGGCTATAGAACGGTTATTGCCAAGGCGAGAATCAAAAGAATAATGGCAAAAGCGACTGGAACTGAGTTAGCTCTCAGCGCCTCTCCGATACCCTCATACTCGTCGGTAGTTTTTATCCTCGTCGGGACATTGATTTGCCCATTTATGGCCTCCTTGACAGTGATCACGTCATCGGGTCGATCGTCGGGATGCATCTCGAGCGCCCAACGAACTGTCTCAGAGACATCAGCGTTCACATCATGATTAATGTCGCGCAGAGATTTGAGAGAACCTGGATTCAGAAATCTCTCCTTCGCCTCCGGTGGAGGTTGGCCAGCAAGAAGGTGAAAGAGAGTTGCGCCTAGAGCATAAATATCAGACCTTACATCGGTATGTTCACTCTCCGCGCCATACTGCTCTAGAGGCGTGTAATACGCAGTCCCACGTCCTTGAATAACTGTAATTGTCCGGGAATCGTCGGTCGCGAGAAGTTTCGCTAAGCCGAAATCCACCAGCTTCAACCGGTTGTCAGGTGTCAATTTGATATTGGCAGGCTTAATGTCACGATGCAATACCGGAGGATCCTGTTGGTGCAAATAGATAATGGCGTCAAGAAGCTGGTCCGCCCAATTCAATACCAGTTTTACATCCAGTATCTGACCTGATACCAGGCTCTCATCGATAAGCTGCTTTAAATCGTTACCCGGTACAAAATCCATTACCAGATAGTCTCGACCGGAATCGGTAAAGAAATCGGAGACTTTCGGCAGATTGGGATGGTCTAGTTGGGCTAGCAGGCTAGCTTCACGCAGGAACTGGCTTTGTTCTTGCTTTCGCATCTCCGGAGTTGCCGATGCCTCGGGCTTAACTTCTTTGATGGCACAGAGGCGCCCAGGCAGACGTGTATCTTCTGCGCGGTAGACGTAGCCCATCCCGCCCTGACCCACAATGTGGGTAAGCCGATAACGATCGCGTAAAATAGTTCCGCTGTCTAAGCTTATCAACATGGCAAATTCGTTCAGCGTTTTGCGTCGATCCTATTATAATCTACTTTGCAAAATACAAACTCGTATTGGTCAAGGGTCACGGCGAAGGTTGGTTTAGTCATGAACGATACACCAGTTTTGATTGCTCGTGAAGGCCAGTTATCCGGCGAAAGGTGGCTCATAGATACGGATGAGTTTGTCATCGGACGCGGTGCTGATTGCCAAATCATGCTGCCAGAGCGCCAGGTTTCGCGCTATCACGCCAAGATCATCAAGGAAAACAGTCTTTATGTTCTATATGATCTTGATAGCAAGAACGGTACACATCTCAACGGCGTTCAAGTAAAGGGATCCTCCCCCATCCGGGATGGTGATGAAATCCAGATCGCCCTCTGTGTAAAATTGTTGTTTATTGGCAGCGATGCCACCATCCCATTGACCGTGGAAGAGATAGTACCCGAAGGTAATCTTGAGTTAGATAAACAACAGCGAGCAGTAAACGTCGGGGACAGGAATCTTGAGCCGCCCCTTAGCCTCGCTCAATTCCGTTTGCTTGAAAAACTATACGATGCCAAAGGAGCCGTTGTAGACAGGGACTCGATCGTCGATGTTGTCTGGCCGGGGACGGGCGGAATCGGCGTCACTGAGCAAGCGATTGACGCCCTGGTCCGTCGTTTACGCGATAGGCTAGCTGAACTAGACGACTACGAATATGTTGTAACGGTACGCGGACATGGTTTCCGTTTGGAAAATGTTCCCCATTAGGAAACAAGATGCGACTCAATCAGGCCATTGATGATCTGCAGCCTGGTTCTCAATTCTTCTTGCCCACGATTCTTTGCATCCTCGACCAGTAAGTTGAGTACCTGGACGAGTTCGGGCCGGATGAGATCGCTGTTCTCGTCAAGAATTTTCTGTTGTTCTTCGGGGTTTTGAGCTCGAACCAGACGGTTTACCATCCGGATTTCCGGTGGAGCCTGTTGTTCGACCTCGTTAGCGATGATTGCCTGGACCTCCTGCAAAGCTACAGCCCTCTCCGTGTCTCCTTGTTTTTCTGCCTGCTGAATGCTAGCGGATAATATATACAAAACCGTGTCATCGATATTTGAAAGGTTTGCCTTAACCGAGGAAACCTTGTCGTTAGATTCAAGAATCGACAGTAGTGTCTTTTGGGCCTTCTCAAGTTCTTCCTTAGATCTCTCCTCCATCTCTTGCTGGATGTTAAGGAGACTTTCCCTCAAGGACAATAGTTCACTTACGTCTATCCCAGCTTTCTGTCGCTTTTCAATGCGCTCGCTCAATAACAAGAAAAATTGGTAATTGAAGGCGTTTTGCCCGGACATGATTAGGGCAATGACAACCGACTCATCGTTTCGATTCGCCAGAACATGCTTCAAGAGCAGGTCAGGTGTCAATCCATTTGCTCTCCGTACTTCCTGGCTAAACTCGTGTAGAGCCTTCTGCTGCCTCTCCAATCTGCGACCAACATCAGTCTCGCGATAGAGGCGTGCCTGAACGTTGGTCAGCTTGAGCGCAGTTGCTTCATCATCAGACCCATCAGCCGCTTCCTTCATCGCTCTGAGCATGGCGAAGAAGGTCTCGTCAATCATCTCTTGATTATCGCGGATCAGCTGGTTTAGCATATCCCTATCAGCCGTTATCATCTCTTGAATTAATTCCGACTGACTTTGTTGCCTGGCAAGCATTTCCGGCGTAATTCCCTCGGTTTCAAAAACCTTCTCCATAAACGTCTGCATACTAATTATCATCTGTGGCTGAAACATATAACCACGACGCTCCGATGGCGGTAAGCTATCCATCGCTTGCTGAATCATTCTGCCGATGAGTTGTTCCTGTTCCTGAGCGGGCAGCCCCATCTCGAAAGGCACGTGTACCATAAATAACTCGTGGTCAGGATCATGATAAAGTATGGGTCCTGAGATCTGTGTAACTGCTCCGCACGACGGGCATTGGGCCACGTTTAGGTACCCGGATATCAATGCTTCCTTGAGCTCCGGATGTTGGCCCGCGTCCACGATTTGGTGTACCTCCGCGGCATATGGTGTCCGGCACGCAGGGCAAGTTATCTGTGTTCTCATTTGTTCTCCGTAGATTTTGTCAATAAACCGAAGTATGGGCTCCGGTCCTAGCGATGCTTGATAAAGTGTTTATCTCTGGGGATAGAGAACGTAAACACTGTGCCAGGATTATCACCGCCATGTGAATTACCGTCACTGCTGAACCAAATGCTCCCCCCATGAGCCTCGATTATCGCTTTGGTTAGAAAAAGACCCAGGCCGGTCCCTTCGGTCTTTCGACTTAGGGCGTTATCTAGCCTGGCGAATTTTTCGAATATCCGGTGCTTCTCATGATCTGGAATTCCGATTCCTTGATCTTGAATCGATACGGTGACATAGTCGGCATGCGAATGTCCGGTTATGTCAACATATCCTCCATCCGGAGAGTATTTTATTGCGTTGTTGATCAGGTTATTCAGGACTTGTACCAGCCGCCTTTCATCGCCAGTTATCAGAGGGAAGTCCTCTGGGAAGCTGATTCTGAATTCATGGATATCAGTTTGGCTTTCGAAACGAACGGCTGTATCGATCACCAGACTTGGTAACGACACTTCATCAGTTAGTTCAAGCCGGAAAGCGCCGGACTGCAGTCGCGAAGCCTCCAATAGATTATCTATTAGGCCAGTCAGACTGTCGGCTTCGTCTTCAATCACAGAAGCATATTCGTCAAGGAGAGCAGGCGACCATTTCGCGTCTTTTCGGCGAAGTGTTCCAGCATAGCCCTTGATAATGGACACTGGCGTCTTAAGCTCGTGACTAACTACCGAGATAAATGTCTTCTGTAGCTCCTCTTCCTGTCGATACCTGGTTAAATCTCTGACATTTGCAATGATGTTCGTCATAGCGCCACGGCTATTTAAGAGTGGGGCATAAGTTATGCCTAGACTTGTGTTTTCGTGATCAGTTCGCTTGATATCACCTTCAACGTATAGATGAGCAGCCCTTGGTAGAGGCCAGCCATTGGCAATCGCTGTCTCAAGAGTCAGCTCTGTTCGCAATTTATGCCACTGGATAACATCACGATGATATCGACCAATAACTTCTTCACGAGCGCTTCCCGTCATTCTACTCAATGGAGGATTAAATCTATCGATTCTCAATTGCCTATCGAGAATCATGATGCCA
Source organism: Promineifilaceae bacterium (SeqCode) (assembly GCA_049650305.1). Classification (GTDB taxonomy): domain Bacteria; phylum Chloroflexota; class Anaerolineae; order Promineifilales; family Promineifilaceae; genus UBA11865. The sequence goes on along the minus strand of JBARZW010000169.1, from coordinate 15,340 downwards.
TCGGCGCTTTGCTCCAAAATCGCATCTAATCTCTGTTTCTCATCTATCACTTCCTGGTAAAGTCTGGCATTTTTGACAGCGATAGCAGCCTGGTCAGCGAAGCTTTGAAGGAGATTCGATGCGTCGCTGCTAATTCTGTAGCTACTAGCCTGGAACACGTAGATCATCCCAATCAGACCATCTCCGCTTAACATCGGAAGGCGCAGAACCTGCGTGACGCCGATATCAGCCGCCTTTGCGACACGTTGCATCCGCCGCGTCAACTCCGGGATGACTTCCTGCTCCTCTCCAGCCTTATATGGTAAACCAGATAGCATCGGGGCAAATCGCTCGAAGTGATCACGCTGAAGGCCATAAATCGCTGCTATTCGAAATACGCTATCGCTTGGATCGGCCAACACGATTGCCCCCGCGCGTCCGGAAATGAAATCCACGGAAGCCTGCACGATAATTCGAAGAACGTCGCTCAGTTCCAGTTCCGACGTGAGCGCCCGGCTGATAGAAAGTAAATATTCCCTTTGACGGACTCTATAATCTACTAACATAACCCAATCATTTTAGCATAGCCGCAGGAGCGCGACGAACAAAGATAGAGCGGTGCGCATGATAGCTATCCCAACCTCATCTCTTGGGATTAACAGGGGCATAATAGATCAGAGACCAGGCAACTGGATGCGCCTTTAGAGGCGCTCAGTTGGTGGTGCAAAACAGCCTGAAAACGACCAGATCAAAACGGACTGACGCGGTCTCACGCTTCCTCCCCTAGCTCCTACCTCCGACGATGATAATCTCAAACAACTAGAGATCTAGTATCGACGGATCCAATCTGGCTGCTTTTGACTATCTAATTAAAACGGAATCGGCCGTGGCAGACCGCTGGCGACTGGCTCTAACCGCCTGCTTTTTTATAGGCTTTCATCGCCGCAGACTTAGCTTTCGCATTGGCTATGCGCGCTTTCCGTACATCTGCGGGGTCCATGCCGTCGGTTATCTCGATTACTTCGTAGTCAACTCCTGCAGCTGGTTCACTAACAGCCGCCGTGGGAACTGCATCCGCCACGGTGGACTCGGGCGGTTCTTCGACGGCGACCGGCTGTGAAGCTGTTTCGACAGGGGCAGGAGCAGGCATGGCGCCAAGCGCCTTTATCGCTGCGGATTTGGCCTTTGCGTTAGCTATGCGCGCCTTTCGAACCTCGGCCGGCGCCATATCATCAGAGATCTCGATATATGGGTAATCCTTTCCCGGTACCAGGTCGTCCGAACTCTTTGCCGGGGGTGCCGTCTGTGTCGGCGCCAAGGCTGGCTTGGCAGTGGTCGTAGCCGAGGATGCTCCAGGCGCTAATCCCTGCCAAGTATGAAATTGGGCGATTTTCACCGCCGACACAGGGTCTGTAGCTATACCATCAAATGCCGTCGGTTGTTTATCTGTTCCAAAGCTCCCTATACTGACATTTGCATTTCTCGGAAGACTTGCTGCTTTCTTTGCGGCGATCAACCTGGCCTCTTTCAGTTGAGCATCCGGATTGGCATCCACCGTGATCTTGTGCCCGATAGTGAGGGGCTGATTGAATTGACTTCTCTGCAACTCCACGGCAAATTGCTCTTTCCGGACCGCCTTACTCAGCTGGAAAACGAGAAAAGCGATCAAGGCTCCGATGATGATCGTGGCTGCGACAACAAGGCTTGTAATAATGACAATATTCATTAGGGAACCCCTCTAACTGACATATGGGGCGTGATTATACAGATTGCGGGCTGATTCTCAAACAGCATGAAGATCATTCTCCAAAAAACCAAAACGGCCCAGGTATGGTGCCTGGGCCATTCCAAAAATATGCCGAAGGTGGGACTCGAACCCACATGAGCATAAAGCTCACTACGCCCTGAACGTAGCGCGTCTACCTGTTTCGCCACTTCGGCTAAACTCCGGGGCATTTTACCAACACGGTAGTAAATGTCAATCGGTGTTGCTTAGTTCCCCAAACGATGGATACATCCGCGAGACTCAAAGTAGACCTAATAGCAAAAAGTATGCGGCAGAATGCGTTTAAAGTAGTTTCTTTGCTTCGTTCGCTAGCCGTTTTACCTCTTCCAGGCCCGCCGGTGGTGATTTTGAATAGAACTTTGCACTGTGCCAGCCAACCTCTCGATTGCTTTGCAGATTGTCTAGTTCAATCCATAGATCCTTGTTGCTGACCGGCTTGCCGTCTCGCTTCGTCCAATTTCGATCTCTCCATCCGTAAATCCAACGAGTAGCTCCTTGAAATAGATAATCGGAGGCAGTGATTACTTGTACCGCTTCGTTTTCAGGGATTTTACTAATTCCCACGATCGCAGCGGTCAGTTCCATTCTATTATTCGTCGTCTTGTCGACAGTTCCACTGAATTGCTCTGTGTCACCACCGAACTCAAGTACGACAGCCCACGTTCCCGGGCCGGGATTGCCTCTGCAGGTACCTTTCACAAATATTCTAGCCACGTTGTCTGGTAGAGGTGCGACATATGCCCCGTCAAGTCTTGCCTTCCTCGCTAAAGCATCCGCTCGTCTATTTAGTGGATCGCTGCCATGCCCTTTTACCCAATGCCAATCAACGTCGTGCTCCTTCACCAGCTCATTTAAGATCTGCCAGAGATCGGCATTTGCGACAGGCTTTCCTTTTCGCTTCCATCCACTCGCCGCCCAATTGCTAATCCAGGTCGTGATACCTTTTCGCAGGTATTCTGAGTCCGTATGGAATTCAACTTCTGACGGCCGAGTCAGAGCCTGGAAAGCGGATATTGCCGCCTGAAGCTCCATGCGATTGTTGGTGGTATGGGGTTCGCTCCCTGAAATTACCTTTTCCCTTCCCCCCGCATGCAATATGGCTGCCCAGCCTCCGGCTCCAGGATTGGGATCGGCGCCACCATCGGTATATATCGTTACTTTCATCTCAATACAACGCAGCAGGAAGGAAGGGAACTACATTCTCATCACTATCGAACCTTAACCTCATTTGGAGATCACAGCTGACGATTCTTAGCGGCAATCATCTCATCGACGCGCGTAAATTTGATCCTGGGACGACCGATAGCTGCGCCTTGTTCTCTTTCCAATTCGTCAAGACGCTGCCAGTCTGCGAATGAAAAGTAGTCAGGTTGTCGATCGTTTATGAACGTCTCAAAAGATGCTCCATTTGGCTGGGATGGTGAAAGGATAGTGCCCGATGCAAGATCCTTCACCATGTTCTCGGCCGTCTCCTTGGCATCCGGCTTATTCGTACCGATAACTCCAGACGGGCCTCGCTTTATCCATCCCGCTGTATATTCACCGAGAACTGGTTCCCCAGTGCCAGGCTTTATGACACGTCCCGCCTCATTGTAAATGACGCCCCAGTTTTCGTTGTAAGGAACGTCAGCTAGAGGTACGCCGCGATAGCCAATGGAGCGAAATACCAATCCTACCGGTAACTCCTCGAACTTATCGACCGACTTCGGACGCAGTGTTCCCGCATCGGTGGCATACAATTCGTTTCTGACCAACTTCATTGATTTTACACAGTCATCTTCGTCGCCGATAAGCTCGACCGGAGAAACCAAGAACCGCAGATGCAATCTTCGAGTCTTTCCAGTTTGCTCTCGCTCGGAAAACTGCTGAATTAGCCCTACTTTCCTCTCAGTCCCCCTATCCGCATCCGCCATAGCGGCAAGACTTAGGTTGTCAAGCTCAGCCTCTGACCGCAAAACGACAACATCAGCATCCTGCATTTCGCCAAGCTCTTTCAGTTCGGGAGGTGTAAACGCACCCTGAGCCGGTCCTCGGCGACCAAGCATATAAACATCCTTAATCCGGCTTTCACTCAGAGCCTTTAACGCGTGATCGGCAATATCGGTTTCAAATAGCTCTTCCTGCGATCGGCACAATATACGGGCGACATCAACAGCCACGTTTCCGATGCCAATAACGGCTACGGTTTCTTGGGACAGATCAAATTCAAAATCCCTGTAATCCGGATGGCCATTATACCATGCGACAAACTGAGTTGCAGCGTGACTACTCTTTAGGTCAATACCTGGAATATTGAGATATCTATCTGTTTGAGCTCCGGTTGAGTAGACGATCTGGTGGAAATGTGACCTTAAATCAGCCACCGCGATATCTGTGCCCAACTCGACATTGCCAAAAAACCGGTAACCGGGCTTGCTGGCAATGCGGTCAAAAGCTTTCGTAACTGACTTTATCTTTTGATGATCGGGGGCTACTCCATTCCGTACAAGACCGAATGGAGTTGGCAACCGGTCGAACATATCGATCTCGATGACAAGATCTTTTTGCTTCAACAGGTGCTCTGCGACATAGAAACCAGCTGGACCGGCACCGACTATGGCTACGCGTAAGGGCTGTGATTCGGAACCAATTTGCGACATTTGAATCTCCTAACTGGTACAGTGAGCGATGAGAAGTCAATCTTCGTTCGCCATAAGCTGCGTTTCAAGAGTATCCATCTCGCCCATGTATTCGTCGCGCTGTGCTTTTAGAATGTCTCCGATCGAGACGATTCCGATGAGTCGCCCACCACTTCGGATAGGAAGATGGCGAAAACGTTTTTCGGTCATTATATTGGCGACGGAGATGACATCATCTTCAGGCAATCCGATGATAACCTCAGTTGTCATCACCTCGCTGACCGGAACCGAGCCGATATCATGGCGTTTTGCGGCCGCGAGAATAATGTCGCGTTCGGAGATTATGCCGGTAAGCTCCCCAGATGCGTCCATGACTACGAGCGCACCAATATTGTGCTCCGCCAGAACCCCTATCGCATTTTGGACCGTTGCTTCATGCCCGATAGAGATTATCTCTCCGCCTTTCTTCGACAAGATGCTGCTGATCTTCATAGAAAATGCCTCCACTAGGTGACAACGACAGCGAGCCGGCGGAGCACAACTTTTCTTTAAGCTATCGCGGAATCACCGATGAAAGCGTATTACAAGCCGGGCATCCGCCACCTGGACGGATAATAGCATAACCTGCCTGTGGATCGCCACTTTGATCATAGAATGTGAAGTCAACATTGAAGACGATGAGCAATCGAACGCGCCCTTGTTGGTTAGATAAGCTAACGGCCTCGGCCAACCACTGGGCGTGTTCCCCGACGGAAGTTCCTGAAGCCCAGCCAAAATTGCCCGGCAGGCTACCAAAGTCTTCAGCTGACAGATATCCCAGTTCAGTGAAGCAAAGAGGTCTGCTTCCACCAAAGCCGCCATAGTAGACATTCACCGTTGGCTGGTAATACCAGCTATAGTGGCTGCCTCCTGGGTGTCCTGATGACACGGTTGGAGATGTTGCGCCAGCGTTGTGATGTATCCCGATGCAGTCCATGTAATTCGCTGCGCCGGCGGCGGCCATACCGTTTACGTAGCGGTCGTCCGCCCATGCATTGTGGCCGTTGTCAAAACCGGTGGGCGCCAGCGCTCCACTGATCACCATCACGTTGGGATTGGCGCCCTTGATGGCATTGTAGGCCGGAGCCAGCATGTTATTGACATAGGATGTTGGATTAATCTGACCGGCCGGCCATTCAAAGTCGATATTCTGCTCGTTCCATACCTCGATGGCGTCGGGTGAATCGCCACCGAGTGAAGCCAGGCCACGCATAAACTCGGTAAAAGAACCGAAGTTGATACTATCCGGAGCAGGATAAGTGTTTGAGCCAGCGACGCTAAGCAAAACTTTCATACCTTTCGCATGGGCGTCGCGAACTCGTCCAGCCAGAGCTGCCGGATCATCCCCAGGACTCCACTTATGTTGGAATTTGACCCAGGTCATGCCGATGTCTCTCATCGTTCCCGCGCTGGCGAAACTCTGAGTCTGACCGCCCACCTCAAAACCACTGCTGCTCGGCGGAGGCGCTCCAGGAGGTGGTGGCTGCGGTGGAGGGGTTCCTCCAGTACCTCCTGGGATGGTTAATACCTGCCCAGCGTAGATATAATTAGGGTTGATGATATTATTCGCCGCCGCTAGTGCGGCCACAGTGGTATTGAAACGCTGTGCAATACCTGACAAGGTATCCCCCGGTTGGATGACATATGTTCCACCACTTGAAGGGGGTGGCGCAGTTGGAGGCTGTGGCTCCGGTGGTGGTGCCCCATCCGTCGGAATAATTATCGATTCACCAGCATAGATTAAATTGGGATTGCTGATGTTGTTTGCAGCGGCAATCGCCGCCACGGTTGTATTAAATCGTAGAGCAATACTCGAGAGAGTGTCGCCTAGCTGGATAACGTACGTCGTTTGAGCGTACGCAGCCGATACCAACAACAAAGAAACGAGACAAAGAAGAACTCCCCACAGAATCCAACGCGACCTTTTCATGACGTCCTCCAGGTACTACTATAGGCTGATCATGCATCTGGTGAAGCTAGACATAATGCTTCATCAAACAATTATATGCAACTCCTGCAAAAGGACAACCATTACTCTGGTATCCCCGGCGTGTCTCCGTCGGAGTGAGCTGGGTTACGATTTACTCGCCTTGCAAAAACAGGCTCATCATTGGATTAGGGTGCCGGCAAGCCTGATGAATAAGTGATTCTCTTCTCCATCTGCGACAGATGATTAGATTACCCGAACTTTGGGCAGAAGTGCTACGCGTAAGGTATGCTAGGGGAGGTTTAGCCGTTAGTAACATAAACGCAAGTAGGTAAAGATGGATATACACGATTCGATAACCGACACGATCGGTAACACACCATTGGTTCGCTTAAAATCAGTGACCGGCAATCTCGCCTGTTCTCTCGTGGCAAAGGTGGAATTCTTTAATCCTGGCGGCTCGGTTAAAGATCGGATCGGGCCAAACATCATCAGCGACGCGGAGCGAAACGGCAGGCTCAAGCCAGGAGGAACCATTGTAGAGGCCACTTCCGGGAATACCGGCGTTGGATTAGCGATGGGCGCAGCGCTGAAAGGGTACCGGTGCATCTTCGTCATGCCTGACAAAATGTCACAAGAGAAGATTTTACTCTTGAGAGCATTTGGGGCTCGGGTCGTCGTTACGCCAACAGCCGTCGAACCTGATGACCCACGCAGCTATTACTCGGTTGCAAACAAAATTGTGAAAGAGACACCCAACGCTATCCTCGCCAATCAATACCACAATCCAGTGAATATCCAGAGTCATTATGAAACAACGGGACCAGAGATTTGGGAGCAAACGAAAGGAAAGATTACCCACTTTGTGGCAGGAATGGGGACTGGTGGCACCATTACTGGTGTTGGGCTGTATTTAAAAGAGCAAAATCCGAATGTCCAGATTATCGGCGTCGACCCGATCGGATCGATCTTGTATGATCTACACCGTGGAGACACAGATACAACCGCTGAAGGCTATAAAGTCGAGGGTATAGGCGAAGACTTCCTTCCGAGTACCACCGATCTGTCTGTGATCGATGACGTTGTTCAAGTTGGAGATCGAGACAGTTTCCTCATGACACGCCGTCTAGTCCGGGAAGAAGGGATTTTCTGCGGCGGTTCTTCTGGAGCAGCTGTGTGGGGGGCTTTGAGCTTCGCTCGTGAACACAAACTATCAAAACAACAAGTAATGGTTGTACTCTTGCCCGATACGGGTTCTCGTTACCTAAGCAAGCTGTTCGACGACGATTGGATGCGTGAAAACGGATTTCTCGACAGCACGTGGGCAGATGTTAGGGCGTCCGATATTCAAAAAACAAAGGGTGAAATGGCCTTGATCACCGCTACCCCGACTGACTTGATCACTGCCGTGATCGCTCGGCTGAAGCGTCATGATGTTTCTCAGGTGCCTGTTGTTGACCAAAGGGGCCATCTCCGGGGACTTGTGACGGAGGTTGACCTCCTTAATCATATGCTGAGGACCGATCACCAACATTCGCATGAGGAAACGATTGAAGCGATAATTGACTCCAATACTCCTGTAGTCAGGCCCGGCACTCCGTTAGATACTCTGATGGGTATATTCGCCGGCAACAGCGTGGTACTGATCTCAGAGGGGGGCAGACTTGAGGGAATACTGACGAAGATAGATATCTTAGACTTTCTCTCAAGCCAGGCTAAGTAGTAATATTTCTCCAATCACCTATATCAAGACGGACAATCAATGGATAATCTACTTTCTAGCACGATCACAATTGTGGAAGAAGCCGGTCGGGCCATCATGTCCTACTACGAAGACTCATTTTCAGTGACCGAAAAGTCACCTGACAATCCGGTCACAGACGCGGACCTGGCAGCAGACACCTTATTGAAACACCGTCTATTAGCGATTGTCCCGGAAGCAGGATGGCTAAGTGAGGAAACCGCAGACACGTTTGAGAGGCTCGACAAACAGTTTTGTTGGGTGGTAGATCCGCTGGATGGCACGAAGGAATTCGTACTAGGCATACCTGAATTCACCGTTTCCGTGGCCCTTATCAAAGACGGCGAGCCGGTTCTTGCAGTCATATATAATCCGGCGACGGATGAGCTATTCCACGCGTCGCGTGGCAAAGGAAGCGAGTACAAAGGCGCTCGATCCTACGCAAGCCAGCGGGAAAACCTTGTCGGGGCTAAAATCGAAGCGAGTCGTAGCGAGCGACTGAGGGGAGAGTTTGAACCATTCGAGCCGGTCGTCAATGTCCAGACCATGGGCAGCATCGCCTATAAGCTGGCCCGAGTATCGGCCGGATTGGTCGACGGGACATGGAGCCGGGGCCCAAAGAACGAGTGGGATATCTGTGCCGGTGTACTCTTGGTTGAGGAAGCCGGCGGGCGGTGCGTGGATTTAGACGACAATCCCATCTCTTTCAACCGAGCTCATCCGAAGGTCAACGGCATTATCGCGGATAATAGCCTGATTCATGATGAGGTGATCGCAGCCCTTGCCCCGCACCGATCAACCGCCCGAGTCGACTGATCGACTCGCGTCGATCGCCGCCTTCGCCAATAACATGGGAGCCAACCAGAGCAGGATAAACGCGATAGTCTACTCCTTGACCAGAACTACTTCTGTCGATTCTCTCAAGTAAGGGAGCTATCCGGCCGTTTCCTGCGTACCCGATCCTCAATTGCCACCCACTTGTCACCATATAGTGCTATGTTAAAATTCCAAGACTCTCCGACCACATAGACGCCAGGAAGAAAATCAAAACGGAAACTCCTCATGATTGCAGAAACTTCGGCCAAATTAAGAGAAAACATTCAGAAGGTCATCGTAGGTAAGGACGAGATTATTGAAATAACGCTGATTGCCGTGTTGTGCGAAGGTCACCTGCTCCTCGAGGATGTGCCCGGAACTGGCAAGACCACCCTGGCCAAAACCATGGCTAAATCTCTCGGATGCTCTTTTCAGCGCATTCAGTTCACTCCTGACCTTCTGCCCTCAGACGTAACCGGAATATATTATTACAACCAGAAAATACAGGAATTTGAATTCCGGGCTGGTCCGATCTTCTCTCAGATCCTTTTGGCCGATGAAATTAACCGGGCTACCCCCAGAACGCAGTCCGCATTGCTTGAAGCGATGCAGGAGAGACAAAGCACGGTCGATATTACCACTCACCAATTGCCTCGACCTTTCCTGGTCTTGGCAACTCAAAATCCCATCGAGCTCGAGGGAACATTCCCGCTGCCAGAAGCTCAACTAGACCGGTTCTTAATGAAGATCGCGCTAGGTTATCCGAGCCAGGAGGATGAGAACGCAATCCTTCTCCGGTTTGAACGGATAGATCCATTGGATGATCTAGGGAGCGTCGTCGATCCAGAGCAGATATTGGCCATGCAGAATCAAGTGAGGGAAATCCACGTAGAGAATTCAGTTCGCAACTATATTGTAAACGTTTGTCGAGCCACCAGAACACATTCGGATATCGAGTTGGGCGCGAGCCCTAGAGCAACTATGGCTCTTTATCGGACGTGCCAAGCACTGGCCGCTATCAGAGGCAGAGAATACGTGTTACCAGACGACGTGAAAACTATGGCGCCATACGTGCTTACCCATCGACTGATCATCGGTGCGCAAACACGCTTACGAGGTCGGAAGCCTGAAGACATCATTCGAGATGTCGTCGATACGGTGGCAGTACCAGTCGAGTCGTAATCGTTCCGTGGACGAACTGCACATTATCGTCAGGGAGAGCAAGGTCAAAGAAGAACGCAGGGAGCGTGCTCAGACACTCCGACATTTACGAGACGGGCGAGTTCCCGGCACCGATGATTTGGCGAAAGCACGAGGAGCCATCGTTCGCGAACGTGAGAACAGCATCTTCAGTGAAGCCTGGCTGCCCTTAGCCTTTCTGTTCCTATTAATCGGCTTCTTCGCCGGTCGAAGCGCCCCTTTTCTAGCCATCGGTGTAGGTTTAATCATTATTTTCGCCTTGAGCAGTTGGTGGAGACGCGCCTCGTTAATAGGGGTAACCTACGAGCGCTCGTTCGATCGCAACCACGTCTTTCCTGGTGAGCGCGTGCGGATGACCGTGACCATGAGTAACCGCAAACCTCTGCCGCTGACCTGGCTCCAATTTCGAGATGAACTTCCGTTCGCGCCTGACAATGCCGATGGGATATCCATTCTGGCAAGTGAGATCACCGGCAGTTACATTCTAGAGAATACGCTCTCTATGAACGGCTTTGAGCGTGCCCAACGTTCGGTAAATCTCAGCTTTCCGAAACGGGGATTTTATCAGCTTGGTCCGGTTCAATATCTCTCAGGAGATATATTCACCCTCTTCACCGTTGAGAGGCAACACCGATACCTGGACACAATCGTCGTTTATCCGAGAGTTTGGCCGTTAGAGGAGCTAGAGCTCCCGGCAAGGGAGCTATTCGGCGAGATAAAAGTACACCAGAGTCTATTCTCCGATCCGATAAAGATCCAAGGGATCCGCGACTATCAGCCCCAGGATCGATTTCGCGATGTCCATTGGAAGGCTACCGCGAAGCGTAATGAATTGCAGACTAAGGTATACGATCCAACATCGGGCATGAATGTGGTCGCATTTCTTAATGTGGCCACATATCCCAAGCATTGGATGGGTTTTGATCCAAAGTTGCTCGAACGGGCGGTGAGCGTTACCGCCTCGATAACCAGATTCGCGGCCGAACAGAAGTGGGGGATTGGCGTCTTCGCTAACGGTTCAGTTCCAGGTTCTGACCAGCCAATCAGGGTCCCGCCGGGTAGAGCTCCCGATCAACTCATGCGAATTCTTGAGGCTCTGGCAGCCGTCACCGAGTTCGCAACAGGCTCAATCGAATTGCTAATGCATCGAGAGAGCCCACGTCTACCTTGGTCCGCGACGCTCGTTCTAGTTACCGCGATAGTTACTGAGGAGATGTTGATCGGTCTCATGCGCCTAGGCGAAGCAGGCCGGCGGATCGCCTTGATTTCGCTCGCCGATGAACCGCCGCCGAGTGATGTTCGAGGAATCCGCGTTTATCACGTTCCATCAAGCACACCGGCTTTCCAACAATCTCGCCAAGGCGATTCAACGACGGAAGCATCCTTAAGTTCCGTACCAACGCCCGAACCAGTCTATCTTGAAATCGATGATGACGAGCCAGTTGATATTTCATGAACCAGATTGCTGAGTCGTCTTTTGGCGCGCAGTTGTCCATTGCCTGGAATCTGTTCAGGCACGAGCTACTTTACGTACTCTGGGCCCTCATGGAATTGGCCATCATTACTCCCCTTGCCCTGGCCCTGATGCCTTGGGCCCGTTATTGGTCCCCAATGCAAGTAGTTATGTGGCTTCTCCTACTAATGCTCATTCCATTCAACCTGAGCCGGATCGCCAGCATCCTTGAAGTGCCGGTTCAGCGCCAGCAAATAATAATGGCGCTCACCCTTGTCGGCACCTTGTTGCTAACATGGAGATTGTTGGTTTACCCCGATTATGATCTGATGGATCTTGGCTGGCTTGGGGAGATGTTTGGCCATATATCGGAATCGGGAAATCCATACCGGTCGCGAGAGCTTGCGCTCTTTGCACTCGTCGTAGTTGGCTGGTGGAGGGGGATATCATTGGTTGGGCGACGCGTTGATGTCCGTGATACCGGGATGCGATTGCGAATGGGAGTTCTGCTATTGGCCTTGTTTGTTGCAGGGGTAGCCGGTACGTTGCTGTCCTGGTCTGTGACATCGTTCATTCTCCTATTTCTATTTTCGGCAATGATGGCTGTGGTCCTGACCAGGGTTGAGCAACTCGAGCTGAATCGCAGTGGGCGCTCTTTTCCCCTGGGTCCGAGATGGATGCTCGTGGTGGTCAGTGCAGCAGGGCTGCTGACTTTTCTTACGGCTATTCTCACCGGCTTTCTCAGCGGCGAATCAGTATTGGAGATTGTTGGTTGGCTCGCGCCAATCTGGCTGGCGATCACATTCATGGGAGCTACAGTCACGTCGATGGTCAGCTATCTTTTGGTACCGATTATTCTCTTCCTTGAGTGGTTGTTTGGTCTGATACCATTCGATTTTAGCGCCCCAACCCTAGAGCCTTTGGATCTCGATTTGGAGTCGCCTTTTGCGACCCTCCAGCCAGAAGAGCTAGCCAAACAAGTGCCCCAATTGGTTGAGACCTCGCAACGTTTACTGCCCGTATTGATTATGGTCTTCATCGTTCTGCTGGTTTCCCTCGCCCTGGGTAGACTTTTTAGAATAGTCCGCCGCCCTGCCGATCCAGAATCCACGTCCATCAGTCCGATGGTTGGATTGGGTAGTCTTGAAAGACCTGGTGTCGGCCGCAGGCTCTTGGACAGGCTGGGATTTTTTAGGCGCTGGCGATCGGCAACCTCAATCCGCCGTATCTATCAAGCTATGAGTGACAGTGCGACCGACCATGGCTATCCCCGGTCGGAGTCGGAGACACCTTACGAATACCTGGAAACGCTGGCTGCGGTGTGGCCAGACAATAAGGACGAAACAGCGTTAATAACAGAAGCGTACATCCGTGTTCGTTATGGTGAAATCCCTGAAACGAAAGATGAAATGGACGAGATCGTCATCGCCTGGGAGCAGCTGCGGGAGAATGATCCCGCGGACTTATCTGGAGATGACTCAAGGATTGACATCCGGCGCAATATCTAGTGCTCTATCTTCCGCTTCCGATCGTGTTCTCGCGGTTTGACACCCTTCGGAGCGGATGGTATCATCCGGCGGACTCAGCCAGACAGGAAATAACCCCCGTTCGTGCAAGCCAGTCAAAGGAGTATAGGGGATGAGATCGCGTACTGAGTTGATGGTTGATCGCCTGCGGGATCTTCAAGCAGGAACACCAGATATTGAAGCATCAGCCGTCGTCAGCGTTGATGGTCTTATAATGGCATCGTCGTTGCCTTCTGGCGTCGACGAAGACAGAATTTCTGCTATGTCCGCGGCCATGTTATCGCTTGGAGATCGTATCGCCGGAGAGTTGCGTCGTGGTCAACTGAACCAGGTATACATCCGGGGAACAGAAGGTATCATTGTCCTCATGGCGATTGGCGAGGAGGCCGTTCTGACGGTCTTGGCAAGGAGCAGCGCGAAACTTGGTTTGATATTTTTAGATATGAAGCGCGCGGCTGCTGACCTGGAGAGGCTGATATAAGAGGCTAAATGAGGGTTAAAAACCGTCTCAAACTAAACTTGAACCTTAAAAAGAGGGGCATGTCACCCAAAATGACATGCCCCTCCTCTCTTTATGGAGTACCAACCCGGGGTTGAGATAGTCGGAAAGCAAATCGTACCGGTTCCTGGGCCTTACTTGTTTACATAATGTTGTATCCTTCAAATAGTAATCTTGGTTCAACTCAGGTGTGACAATGACAAAATACATCTTCTTCACCGGTGGTGTGGTCAGTTCTGTCGGCAAAGGAGTAACAGCGGCCGCCGTTGGACGTATCCTCAAAGCCCGGGGCATCTCCGTTACCGTCCAGAAGCTAGATCCCTATATCAATGTCGATCCGGGAACCATGTCCCCTTACCAGCACGGCGAGGTGTTCGTAACCGAAGATGGGGCAGAAACCGACCTGGATCTTGGTCACTACGAACGGTTTATAGACGTCAATTTGAGCCAGGATTCGAACGTCACGACCGGGAGGGTATACGCCGAAGTCATCTCCAAAGAGAGACGAGGCGACTATCTTGGAGGGACGATTCAAGTTATTCCCCATATAACGAATGAGATCAAACGATGTATCCGGGCGGTCGCCGAAAGCAGCCAGGCTGAGGTCGTTATTGTCGAAGTCGGAGGTACGGTCGGCGATATCGAGAGTCTTCCGTTTATGGAAGCTCTGCGCCAGATGCGCGCCGACATGGGTCCCAAAAACACCTTCTATGTACACGTCACCTTCCTACCCTATATCGCTGCAAGCCGTGAGCTCAAGACCAAACCAACCCAACATAGCGTTCGCGAGCTGCGCGGAATCGGTATTCAGCCTAACGCCATCATAGCCCGCGCGGATCATGATATACCCCACGAACACATAGAGAAGATCGCCTTGTTCTGTGATGTTGAATCGAGAGCCGTCATTCCGGTCGCCACCAGCGATGTTCTTTACAATATTCCTCTCCAACTCGAAGATGCTGGGCTTGGCGATTATATCGTCGAAAGCCTCGGATTGGTTGGCGTGGAGCCAGATCTTGGCGAATGGAGGGCGATGATCGCAGAGATCAGAAAGCCCAAACCGACGATACGCATCGGTATTGTTGGAAAATACGTGGAGCTTCATGACGCCTACATGAGCGTGCGCGAATCGCTCTACCATGCCGGCATCCCCAACCACCGGCAGGTGGAGGTCGTCTGGATACACTCCGGCGATCTGGAAAAAGGAAAGGACTGGGAAGAGTTTGAAAGCCTCGACGGCGTCGTAGTCCCAGGCGGCTTTGGTTACAGGGGAATCGAGGGAAAGATCGTCGCAGCCCGCTGGGCACGTCAATATGAAGTGCCCTATCTTGGGCTCTGCTTAGGGATGCAGGTTATGTGTATCGAACTCACCCGGCATATTATCGGTTCCGATGAACCCAATAGTACCGAGTTCGATGCGAAAACCTCCTACCCTGTTATTAGTCTCATGCCGGATCAGCACGGATTAGCGGACATGGGCGGCACGATGAGGCTGGGGATCTATCCCTGTGAATTGCAGGAAGGGACCTTGGCCGCTAAGGCCTATGGGAAATCTCTGGTCAGTGAAAGACACCGCCATCGGTGGGAGTTCAACAACGCCTACCGCGATCTGCTTAGTGAACATGGGATGGTATATAGCGGCCTTTCCCCGGATGATCGCCTGGTCGAGATAGCCGAGTTGAAAGACCATCCCCTCATGCTTGGATGCCAATTCCACCCCGAATTCAAGAGCAGACCAAACCACCCTCACCCCTTG
>JBARZW010000168.1:0-6005 GCA_049650305.1 Promineifilaceae bacterium (SeqCode) | reverse complement strand
GTGACTATGTCCTCGCAAATAACCGCTCTAAGCACGGCGGATTCAGTATCAACGCGTTGCCTTCCGGTATGATTCATTGTCTGGCAGGTAATCTGGGCGCTGCTTTGATCGATCTGGGCAAGTATGGAGACGAGAGACTGCAAAGTGCCCTGGATTGGTTAGCCAGAAGTATAACAGGCTCCGGAATCGCCTTAAGTGACCAGAAACAGGAGGCAGTACGCTTCCTTCGAAGCGGCAATAGCGGGCCTGGATTTCTGTGTAGTGCCAATAATCAATTACCCTGCGCCTGGGGCGCCGTGAAAGCGATGCTAGCCCTGGCCAAAATACCTTCCTTAGACCGTTCTGAAGAGGAAAAGAAAGCCCTTGAAGTCGGTGTGAC
The DNA here is from genome assembly GCA_049650305.1 of Promineifilaceae bacterium (SeqCode). GTDB lineage: Bacteria > Chloroflexota > Anaerolineae > Promineifilales > Promineifilaceae > UBA11865. The sequence goes on along the minus strand of JBARZW010000168.1, from coordinate 5,626 downwards.
ATTTTTACTAAGTAGAAATCCCGCAGAGGCCGACTACCCAATGGGTTATAGTAAAAAGCCAAACCGCAGCTGGTTCAATTTCGGTTTTCCTGTCGCTTACGTCACGGATGTGCTCCAAAACCTCGAAGTTCTGACGATGCTTGGTCATGGATCTGACGAGAAGGTGATACCCGCGCTGAAACTTCTCCTAGACAAGCAGGATAAAAATGGACGATGGACTATGGACTATAGTTACAACGGGAAAACATGGGTGGATGTCGAGGAGAAAGGAAGACCAAGTAAGTGGGTGACTTATCGCGCACTGAAGGTGTTTACCCAAGCTTCGTCAAGGCCGCCATTAAGTTATCCGCCGAACTAGTTGCTCGTTCTAGAGTGGAAGGCGCCTGCCCTGTTTACCCCGATACCCAACAAATCTGCCGATCCGGTATCACGATCGATTCGCGTCAGGATACAGCGCTATGGGGGATTATCCTAGACCGACTTTACTACGCTTGAGTGTAGCGCTGTTGTAGCTCCAAGGCTGAGTGTGCAGACGCATTTTTGACATACCGGGTTTTTATTCGCGTCAAGATTTTTTCTGAAGTCTATTTCCCGGGAGTCGTTTACTATCTCGTTCAAAGTCGCCTGTCGGATGTTTCCCATCGGCCGGTGGAAGAAACACGGCCGCACCGTGCCATCGGCTTCGACAACGGCCGAAACCCAAGGCGCGTTACATTGGACGGTCGGAAACGCAGAACCCGTAGCTAAGGCAGCGTAATAGTCAAAGATGCGACGGAGTTTATCCGGTGACTCGGCGACAAAGCCCGACGAAATGTCGGAGGCATGATCCAGGCTCATTTGTTCCACGACAGATTTCAATTCAGGGAGTTGGGAGGGTTCAAGGCTAACCTCCGCCGTTCGCGATTCATCCCAGATCTGTGGCCGGTTAAAGGCGTCAGTTGAGACATCGGCCGCGAGGAAGCTAATTTGATCAAGGCCCAAGTCTCGAGCCGAATCGACAATATTGGGCCAGTCCGCGAAATTTAGGCGCTGGATTACGCTCCGGCCGGTGATAGGAAAGGAACCGCTTATCGCTTTCACTGCATCACGCCCTCGTGAAGTCTCTGGAAGCCACTCGGAACTCGGCGTATTGCATCGTGGATCTTTTGGGAGCCATCAAGGGAGACAATGACCTCATCGGTTTGCTCAGTGATGTTCGAAGCGAAGCGCTCAAGAAGAAGACCGGTGGACAGAATGGTTATTCTCACGCCTTCTTTTTTAAGAATTTCACAGAATCTGAATAGGTTGGGATTCATAAGCGCCTTGCCACCAGACATGACAACCCATCTGGTTCCCAATTGTTGAAACGAGGCCAATAGTCCTTGAATGTCAGATTCGGTGAGAACCAGTCTATCGCTATTTCCCATCCAGATATCGCACATAATACACCGGCAATTGCATCCACCGTGCGGCATGAGAATAGCGATCGGCAAGGCGTATATGAGATGTGTTTTCAGAGTCAAGAATCTCTTGAAGGCTTCAACACCGAATGAGCGTGGCATGGCTGCAATTAGTAGGACAAGGCCAAGAGAAGCCACAACTCACGAAAAAGAGGCCCTGAAATGGACTGAGACCGGTTGGGGTTTGTTGCCTGAGGAGGCGACGATTTCGATTTCGATACACAAAAAAATGTGAGGCCCGTCGTCGACCGGGCCTCACGAATGGAAAGAGGAGAAAAGACTGAATAGCCCTTGATAACATTCGAACAAGAGGCATTCCCTTTCTCATAATTACAGAGGAAGGTGAAAGCAATTAAATACATGTTGCATATAGTTATTGGTGTTAGTACAAGCACAACCTTGGTTAATCTATGTGAATATTCATACCGTCAATTCAAGACGGTGTCGTATCAAGTGGAGTAAATCCGATGTGCATCTCCTTGCTCGAATTCACTCTTAAAACGAACCAATTGTGGAACGAGTTTCCAAGCTCTGACCAGCCGAAGGTTGGTACAAATGAACAGGATGTTCGTTCTACAACAGCTCACTTCGGGCACGTGAGAAGATAGCCTGGCATACTCTCACATTTTGATTATCTTTGTTATGCCCTAACTCCAGATTCTCATCAAAGACAATTACTGCGTTCAAGTGTGGCTTATTATTCAATGGTTGCTTGAGATTCAAGATTGTGCATGTCGTGATTGACTCCTGTTCGCAGTTGGATAGAATGCATTCATGACCATCCGCAAGCAGACCGATGTCGTTATTGTTGGTTCAGGACCCGGGGGAGCGACGCTTGCCCGCGAACTAGCCCACTCTAGTTCTGGTTTAGGGATTACCCTGCTGGAGAGAGGACGAGATTGGCGGACCCACCCGTTATATGGAACGTATCCTGGTGCCATTTTCTATAGTGACAGGGGCTATTTCCTGCGGTCTAAGGAAGGTTTGACGATAATCCGGCCTTTGATGGTCGGTGGAGCAACGAGCATGTACTGCGGTTGCTCCGCGATGCCGGGTGCCTGGTGGCGGGAAAAATACGGCATCGAACTTAATGGCATTGCCGAAGAGACGGCCGCTGAGCTTAACATTGCCCCTCTTCCTCCTGAGCTCCGGGGAATAGCCTCAACGAGAATTGCCGAGGCTGCCGCCGAGTTGGGTATGGCCTGGGAACCTCAAGAGAAATTTCTCCAGCCTAATCGGTCGAAAGACTTTGACTGCGATGCCAAATGTATGTTGGGTTGTCGCTGCGGAGCGAAATGGAACGCCTCTGAATACGTCGACCAAGCTGTCGTTGAGGGATGTGATCTTTGGACAGGAGCCAGAGTAGATAAGGTTATGCATGGTGGTGGCAAAGTATACGGCGTCAAAGGACGGATAGGTCGTAAGGACTTTGTTATCGAGGCCAGCACCGTTGTAGTTTCAGCAGGCGGAATCGGAACGCCCATGATCTTAAAGAACAGTGGGCTGGAAGAAGCTGGTCGAGGCATGACAATGGACACTACCTCGATGGTGTATGGTCATGCGCCGTACAAAGGCGCTGGTGATGATCCGCCAATGACCTGGAGTTATGCTGATGATGAACTGGGCGCCATGTTCTCTACCTTGATTGATCCATGGTTGGTTTATCCAATTGCCATGATGTCAAAGGGACCCGCTTACATGCTGACCTGGAGGAGATGGGGGCGTACTTTGGGAGTCATGATAAAGCTCAAAGATGAGATAAGCGGCGGTGTCAGCCGAGAAGGACGAATAAGCAAAGGCTTAACAACGGCCGATCAGAAGAAGCAGGCGCAGGCGCAAAATATTGCCAAGGACATACTAAAACGAGCTGGCTGTGAACCCGAGACGATTTTTGTTACGCCTCTTCGAGGAACCCATCCATCGGGCACCGTCCGAATTGACACCATGCTCTCGCGGGACCTTGAAACGAAGATCGATCGACTGTATGTGTGCGATGCAAGCGTTTTCCCTGAGGCATTAGGCAGGCCCACGGTCCTGACGATAATCAGCCTGGCGAAGCGACTTGCTGCTCACCTGATCAACACCGTCGGATAACTATTAACCACAGAAATCAACCCATATTTATGTTAACTTATCCTCTGTTTCTCATGGGCTGCCCCTTGAATACTCCTATGCGCTGATGACTCATATCTACGAACTGCGATCTAGACTCGAAGCTTGGCCGCGACTCAAGTTAGGCTCCTATCCGACACCTCTGGAGCCATTGCCAAACCTGACGAAACAGCTGGCTGGCCCCCAGCTGTGGATCAAACGCGACGATACCGTTGGACCGGGCTTAGGTGGAAACAAGGCTAGAAAGCTTGAGTTTCTGATGGCTGAAGTCGTTGAAAAAGGGAAGGAGAAGGTCGTTACCTTTGGCGGCTTGCAGTCAAACCACGCCCGAATGACGGCCGCTGCCTGCGCGCCGCTCGGCGTCGAGGCCCATCTTTTCTATTTTGACCCCAGGCCAAAGGATTTTCGGGGAAACCTTCTCCTTAATCAGCTGCTTGGGGCGAGGATGCACTTCATCCCCTTTGGTGGCGGAAATGATGGATCGCTTACTATTGAATCCACCAATCGATTAGTGCGAATGTTGGCGACCTTTCGTCTGGGACCAGGCGCTTATTTCATACCCGTTGGCGGTCATAACGTTTTAGGTTGTCTTGGTTATGTCAATGCAGCCCTCGAGATACAGGAGCAATTAGCCAATCTTCGGCTTACTAACCATCCCGTAACGGTCATAACCGCTGCCGGAACAGGAGGAACGCTGGCAGGATTGATGGCAGGCTTTGGGCTCGTTGGCAATCAAGTGAAAGTTCTAGGAATCGATATCGGGAAGTTGTGGAGAGCCTTTCCCGCCAGTATTGCTCGACTCGCTAGCGATCTTTGCTCGGCTCTTGGGGAGACACATCACTATCGACCGGCAGACACACCGGTAATTGAGAACCGGTATGCAGGCCCGGGCTATGCGCGGGTTTCCGACGAGACAATCATCGCTATTGAGACGATGGCGCAGACGGAAGGTATCATGCTCGATCCGGTATACACCGGGAAGGCTTTCGCGGGATTGATCGATTTAATTCGTGACGGCCGCTTTAGAGAACATGAGCATGTTGTTTTTCTCCATACCGGCGGCTATCCGGCCCTTTGGGCAGATGAGGAAACGTTCGCTGTGTAGCGGCGCCCCACGCCCTATTCTTTTTTCTACTCTGGAGCCGGTGCCAGGATCGCGAGGAATTGGGCGACTCTAGAACCGGCTCCGTTGAGCGGTTCTATTTACATGAAATCGGAGATTGAGAGGATGTTTCCCTCAGGATCTTTGAACCAAGCGCCTTTGCCTTTGCCCATGCTGACGACTCCACGGTCGTCAAATTCCATGCCGGGCAAATCATATACTTCTAACTTTACACCTTTGGCGATAAGAGCATCGGCAACGGCATCCACATCATCTACGATCCATCCAGCGGCTGTGTGATCGGCCGTGGTTGGGGTTGCTCGCTGGTATACAACGAGGCGAGTCCCACCACCACATTCGTAGAGGGTTCCCTGTTCGGCACTCTCCTCAGAACCGGGGACCACCCCTTCTTTTAGGCCAAGGACTCCGCCATAAAACGCTCTGGCCTTATCCAGATCGACACAGGGCAACAAAGCAATAACCGGTGAATTTCCTAACATCTTTTTCCTCCACTAATACAAGGGTTCAATAAATGGCTCCCAAATGACAAAATGTAAAGGTTGCCAGAATCTGGCAATCCTATTTACTCTCGGAGCAGAGTCTATGCCCTAGACAGTGGCTCTAAGCCATGTAGACAGACTACCGTCCAATACCGTATTATCAAAATCAGTATATCCATCATTGACGATTACGAACGTAATGACAATTGCCAAAGGCACCATTAGGTGCGGAGAGCTTCATTATCCGGGTACTATTGCCGTAGAATCCGAAAGGTTACTTCGGACTCTCGATATCTACGTGGCTACAGAACGATACCCATTACCCGGGCCGCCGTATCAACCTGGCTGATAAAATCGGCTCCATGTTCTTCTTCAGCCAATCCGGCCTTAATACCTTCCATCTCCTTTACGAGGTTGGTCGCGGCAGGATCTGATTGAGCTCTAGCCAAGATACCAAACGTCCGGGCAAGCAA
>JBARZW010000167.1:0-3931 GCA_049650305.1 Promineifilaceae bacterium (SeqCode) | reverse complement strand
TACATTTCACCGTAATAATCTAATTCCGCGACAATGTTAGTTCCAAATTCATTCACCATGCCCGCTAGATCGACATCACGGGCATATTCTGAGCGCCTGCTTAATACTCGGGTCGCGTTCGTCATTATCCCGAGATCAGCGTCGACCTGAGTCCTTATGCCGGGTCGCTGAACCTTAACTACAACCTCTTCACCGCTATGGAGAGTCGCTCTATGGACCTGAGCGGTCGAGGCTGCAGCCAGAGGCTCGGGATTGAATTCAGCGTACAGCGCCTCTGGGGTGTCGCCAAGTTCATCGATGATGATCTCACGTACATCTTCAAAAGGAAATGGGGGGACGTCGCTCTGCAGTTTATCTAATTCGCCCTGCCATTCCGCTGGAAGTGATTCTGAGCGGCTTGACACGATCTGTCCCATCTTTACATAAGTCGGCCCAAGTTCCTCAAGCAAAAGGCGAATTTTGACTGGAATACTCAACGGAACGAGTTCATATGGAGGATCATGAATTTTTTGCTGCATGAATCGCCGGAATTCTCCAAGCAGGCCCCGGTCAAAGGCGATATCCAAAAGATAGCGGAGGAAGGTGTTGTATAACTGTTGGAGACGGAGGCTTTCCCGTACCGTGTCTATTTGACTTCGATGTTTCATTCTTGACCTCTATCGGCTTCTATAAGAGTGCGGTCGATGATAGGTGGTGTAACACCGAGGAGGCTTTCCAGCAAAAGGACGATAAAGCCTACCAGAACCGCGGCCAGGAGAATTACTAGAAAGGAGTCGAAGACCAGCCGGCCACCCGAAAGCTTCTCCAATACCCACAACAGGATGGCGTTAATAAGGATAACGATTAGCCCGGTCGTTGCGAAGATTAGCGGAAGGGTAAAAAACTGCAGCACCGGTCGGAGAAAGGCGTTCAATACGCCAAAAACAAGGCCAAGAATAAGCAGATTGAGAATACCTTTTTCAATATGCATCGACGGTAAGAGTAAGGCGGTTAGCGCCAGAATGATGCCGTTGATCGGTATCCGAATTAAGGCAACTTTCCAATTGAAGTTCATAACGTTTCACCTTTTTGTCATCAACTCACGGACCTGGGTTTATTCGCCGCTACTGACGAAAACTATTATTGAAACGAACCGCTGGTTCGATAGCCCGAAAATGATCGACTCTTTGGTTGGAATATACCTGGAATACTAATCACTCCCACGGCCGAATCAAGGACGCTCTTAAACCGCCAAAGTTACGGTATTGACTGCTACATATACGAAACGGCTGGAAGCCACAGATTTTGCTAGTTTAGCATCCTTTAACTCAATAAGCGACCAATAATTATTGTTGAAAACCGGGATTCAACACCGGGTGCGCGGGTCTGGCATTAGCGGTGTGAAACTGTCGGAGTCATGATTGAAAGGTCTGATTTTCAGCCAGCAACTGGATTATTTGCTACTCGACCATGGTAAATCTTGAATTTACCACCGTTCCCGCAGGGACAAGGATCATAACGAAGAGCTCCATTAAAACATGCCATCTCCCCTTCTATCCCTCGATAGACACCGCACAACTCGCGAGGACCATCAATACTCAGGCCGACGAGGAAGTCTTGGGATTGATAGAATTCACACCACGCGTCATTTAGCTTCGTTCCATTAACGGATGATCGTCTTGGTGATTCAGCTAAAGATGCAGGTTGTCCGGTTTATTCCTTCAACTTGGTTGACATAATGCGAAATTCTATGGGGGTCGAGATTTCGAATTGAAGGCGTACAAATTGCAACTAACCGAAATATCCGTTCCGCCGGTCCAAAGGACGTGAACACAGTGGGCAAGAGGATATGACGATGTGGAGGAACCTTGGGCAAGTCGATTATTAATCTTCCCAGGGAGATCGAATCCTGGTCTGGTTAGTGGGTCTGATAATCGTCAACGTGGTCACAGAGCGCATCAACGGGCGAGTTCTAGATAACATTGCCTTACTCCCTTCGATAAAGGCCATTCACCTATGCTCCTGTACAATGCCGCTTCATGGCTATCGACCTGGTTGATTCAAAAAGTGCTCCGGTAATTCTATATTACAGATTTCCACGATGCATGCACCGGCGAGAATATTAGCCCAGGTCCACTTACTAGATCCGTAATAAAAAGAGGACTGTCATAGACAGCCCTCTCAACTTTACTTGTAAAAGAGGAAGGAATTATTCGCAATTGTCACTTTACCTTAAAGGCCATGATAATGGCGAAAATACCTCCTATGATAGCCATAATGCCAAGTACCCAAGGCAGTATACCCACGACGTCCCAGGCATTCAACAACAGCCAAATGCCGATAACAACGCTGAGACCACCGAGAATACCGATACCCCAGCCACCTCCCTGGAACGCCTGAATCAGCTCGACAATGCCGATCATGATACCTTGGATACCCAGGACGACGATGAAGGCGACGGTAACAGTTTTAGTTCCAGCAAGAGGATACTGAATCAGCACGTATCCGGCGATGATGCCTACGATGCCGATAAATAACTTCCAGCCCCATGCGGTGTGATCGATGAAAATGCTGATGATGGCAACGATGCCCTTAATCAGCCAATAGATCGCCAGGACCTGCACCAACAAAACCGTCATCTTGACTGGATTCATCAGCAACAAGACGCCGATGACGATAGCGGCGATGCCCTCTACTAACAGTAGCCACCAAGGTATGGCCGCCTTTTCAAACGCTGTATCCATTGTGTACTCTGACATGAAGTAACCTCCTTAACAATCGCGCGACTGCTCTTCCCAATAACTCATGGGATGACTTAAGTACTGTCACCTAAGTATACTCATATTCAATTCATTATTCAAAACCACCCACATCAGCAATCGGCAAAGAGATATGCCAGCCGCATCGTACCGAAATCCTGCATAAGCCATGGCAAGAAAGAGCGGGGCCGGCGCTTCTGTGAAAGAGGTGTGGTCTTTGCAGGAAACGGTGTAGCTGGAAAGTTATTTCTATACGTCTAGTCGTCGGACAAAACCAGGCTCAAGATCCAACTCACCAGGCTGATGATGATGCTGGCCCAGAGATAGGTCATTACCCCCTCGATATTGAGCACATCTCCACTTAGAATATCGACTAGCCACAGCAAAAAGGCATTGATAATGACTGTAAAAAGCCCGAGGGTGACCACAATTATCGGAGTACTGATCAGCTTCAAAAATGGCTTGATCAAGGCATTGACCAGACCAAAGATCAGCCCAACTATGAGGATTTGAAGCGCATTACCATTCAGAGTGACCTTATCTAGTATCAGGCTAGCCACCCAGATTGATACGGAGTTGAAGACAACGCGTATCAGAAACTTAACCATGAAATCCTCCTCAAGACTCCGCGTCTGTTTTCAAGCGCTGGAGTACAGACTTCGCAGACCGAGAGCCGTACGAGGTTTTCTACGCGAATCAGCATAATTGGATCGTTCGCCTCATCGACGCTGCCGATTGATGAATCCGATTGACATGGTTTTCCGACCGAGACCAGGCAAACAGCCGGCAGGCTATCAACAGTTAGTATGAGGGTTCTCCTGCCGTGAATTAGCTTGCAGAGCTGCGGCTACGGTATGATTTGATCCATCGCATCGCATACCCATCTCGGCCCATCGCTAGATCGGCGGCCAGGATCGAAGTGGTAATCTCCGGAACTAACGGGTTTGTTATTGGGCAGGTGACGCCTGCGTGTATCGCCATGGTGATAAAGGCAGCGTTAATACCTTTTCTGTCTGGCAATCCGAATGAACAGTTGCTGGCACCCATGGTGATATTGACGCCAAGTTCTTCCGCAATGAGTCTTGTGGTCTCCAGGGCAGTCCGGCCGGCGCTGCTGTCTGCGCCCATGCTCATCACCAGGGGATCTACGACGATATCCTCCAGGGCTATACCATTTTGAGCGGCACGCTCGA
>JBARZW010000166.1:0-3668 GCA_049650305.1 Promineifilaceae bacterium (SeqCode) | reverse complement strand
ATGAATATGGTGTCCCCCATATCTATGCCCAAACTGCCGAAGATCTATTTTTTGCCGAAGGGTATGTCCATGCCCAGGAACGATTCTGGCAGATGGAATTCCAGCGGCGATTAGGTTCGGGCCGGCTGTCGGAGATATTTGGCGAGAGTTCGCTGTCGACAGATCGGTATCTGAGGCATTTCAATTTCCGCGAGTCATCAGAGGAGATCTATGCCTCTATGGGAGATGATGCCCGGGAACTTATTGATGCTTATTCAGCCGGAGTGAATGCCTATATAAGCGAGAATAATCCATCTAGCCTGGGCTTGGAATTCGCCTTGCTAGGGGTACAAGGCGTCAAATGGGAGATTGAGGAGTGGTCACCGACTGATTCCCTGGTCTGGGCCTATATGATGATCTTCGACCAGGCCAGCCGCTTCAACGAACTAACAAACCTAAATGGGATCGCCACCGTTGGAGAAGATATGGCCAACGATTTGCTACCTCCATATCGCGACGACAGACCAACCATAATCCAGACCGAGGATCTGGCTTTCGAAAACCGCAGCGGTCTGGGTTCTCTGGCTGATCTTAACATAGGAGATATAGCTTACCTTTTTAGCCTGGCGCCCAATCAGGAACCGGACTTATTTGGATATGGTTCTGGTTTCGCTTCCGCGTCAAACAGTTTCGCCATTTCTGGCGAATTAACGGATTCCGGTACGCCATACCTTGCCAACGATCCGCACATGGGTGTTCAAGCGCCCTCCTTGTGGTACGAGATCGGCATGCACTGTGTGCCCAAGTCGGACGATTGTTTTTATAACTTCCGCGGATTCTCCTTAGCGGGCGTCCCGGCTATCCTGATAGGCCATAATGATCGTATCGCCTGGGGGTTAACCAATGGGGCGTTCGACGTCGAGGATCTCTTTATCGAGCGGATCAACCCCCAGAATCCCGACCAATACGAAGTAAACGGAGAGTGGATGGATATGGATATCCGCCGGGAAGAAATAACTGTTCAAGGATGGGACGAACCTGACGTCCTCATCGTTAGAAATACCCGGAATGGGGTCGTCGCCACCGATGAATTAATCGACCAGGATCCTTTTTCAGATGGGACGGATATACACGTGTTGAGCTATGCCTGGACCGCGCTAGAGCCCGTCAGATCTGTCGAGGCTGCCCTCGGCGCTGTTGGCGCCCAAAACTGGGACGAATTCAACGATGCACTTGAGATGTTTGAAGCCGGCAAACAGAATTGGTTGTATGCCGATGTAGACGGCAATATTGGTTACGTGATGCCGGGACTGGTGCCGATCAGGGCCGCGGGCGATGGCACGCTGCCGGTGCCAGGCTGGAATGACGACTATATCTGGACCGGATTCATCCCTTACGAGGATGCACCTAGGGTGCTTAATCCGGCGCAGGGTTATATCGCCACGGCGAACAATCCCCAGATCAGAGCCTCTGAGTACGCCTATGATCTTGGTTCCTTCCAAGACCGCGGCCAGAGAGCCGGCCGCATCGTTGAGTTGATCGAAGGCATTGGCGATGATATTTCCATCGCGGATCTGCAGCAAATCCAAACGGATAACGCCAGCGTTGGGGCCCAGGAGATCATACCCTTCCTCAGAGAGACCAGCTTTGCGGATCCAAACGTGTCGGCCGCTCGTGACCGGTTGGTCAATTGGGATACACAAATGGTTATGGACAGTTCGGATGCGGCACTCTTCGCCATCTTTTGGACCCACCTGTTTAACGAGACGTACGACGATCAGCTTCCCGAAGACCTCCATCCATCAGGATCCACGATAGATGTTGATTCGCTGTCTCTTCTGTTAAACGATGAGGACAATGAGTGGTGGGATGATGTTCGCACGGCCAATGTCGTGGAACTTCGCGATGAGATCTTGGAGCGCTCTATGGTGCTGGCCTACGAGGATGGCGTCGAAATGATGGGTGAGGAGTTGGATCAGTGGCGATGGGGCGATATGCATCAAATAACCTATCGCAACGCGACACTCGGCAATTCGGGAATTGGGCTGATAGAAGGGCTCTTCAATCGGGGTCCTTTCTCCACCAGCGGAAGCAATGCCGATGTCATCCAGAAGACCTGCTGGGATGTTAACCAATCCTTCGACGTCGGTTGCATTCCCGCGCTCCGGCAGGTGATTGACCTGGGCGACCTTAGCAAGAGTACGATGATCCATAACTTGGGCCAAAGCGGACACCCAATGCATAAGCATTACGACGATTTCGTCGATCCCTGGCGGTTTTTTGAATATCACCCGTCAAACTGGAACCGGGAAGACGCGGAAGCGGGCGAATCTGACTTGTTGATACTAGAACCGTCTTCTTGATGTTATTTCCTGGATGACATCTGCCTGATATTCTGCGTATCGCCCTGCGTACTTGGGCGATGGTTTTGCAGCCCAGGAAGGCCGCGCGTTATCTGTGGCCATTCAATTGAAGTCACTTCCTACCTGACTAAGGGCAGTAGAGACTTTCAGCATCGAATTATATGGAGGACAATGATGATAGAGCTTTATAATGCAGCGACTGGAGCCCTTATCGGGGAGATCACCGAAGAGCAGCTAAGATTTGTGGTTGGCGAATTAGAAGAGGAATCGCTGGAGGACGTGGATTATTATCTGAGCGAGGCGACAGTCGATATGATGGAAGCCGACAGGGCCGACCCGGCGTTAATCGGGCTCCTTCGCCAGGCGCTGGATGATCATGGGGAAGTTGACGTGTTGTGGAAGCGTAAGTAGGTCAGAATCTCCTGCCTACGATTTGCGATGATAGTTCCTGACATACTCCGGCAGGGCAATGTCTTGAGTCAATTGCGGATCGTTCTCCGGATCTAGAAATCGCTGCTGGATAGGAAGCACACCGGCCCAGATCGGTAAATCGTAATCCTCATCTTCATCATTTGGCGGACCAGTCCTCACCTTCGCCGATGCCGATTCAATTGAAATGGAAACCACGGCGGTTGCCTTCAACTCCTTGTAATTTGGCTTCCGCGAATCCTCCCACCGTCCGGGCATTATATGGTCACTTAGTACTTCAAGAGCTCGCAACGTCTCCTCGTCGCCTTCTAGCAACCTGCCCTTTCCAAACAACACGGCTGAGCGATAATTCATCGAATGATGGTAGATAGAGCGCGCCAGCACCAAGCCATCCATGAAAGTAATAGCGACGCACACCTCATGACCTGCCTGTATGTGTCTTATCAAACGGCTTGAGGTCGCCCCATGGAGCAGAAGGTCGTCCCCATCTCGAGCATGGATGGACGGTATCACAAAAGGCTGTCCATCTTGGACAAAGCCGACGTGGCAATAGAGTGCTTCGTCGACGATCTTATAGATCGCCTTCCGCTCGTAAATTCCACGCTCCGGTGCTCGTTTAACTCGATTTCGATGATTAGGTTCGATGTCGGCCATTATTTTCCTCTTTCTGACGTTTCTCTGCCCCAGTCTTCTGATTGCATAAGGCAGATATCCTCCGCTTCCCTTTTCTATCGATCGCTGAGTCTGGGTGTCGCAGCGCGAAAAATGCAGGCGCACCGGTGAACAGCAGAATGAGGGCCAGGTTCGAGCCACAGATCGCCCCACCGGCCTGATCGGCCGCACTATCTCTCGATCGTTCCGCGGCGCCTCCCACATCTTCCTCAAGATTCTCTATCG
>JBARZW010000165.1:0-3079 GCA_049650305.1 Promineifilaceae bacterium (SeqCode) | reverse complement strand
GCCTGCACACAAGCCTGTTCGCTCAAGCAATAGTCAATGGCTGCTTGAAGGTCATCATCTGAAAGCATATCGGCCGTGAAGACAATCGGCCATCCAATCGTTTCAGCTTGACGTTTTATCTTGGCCCCTCCGGCTATCGGATCTACAGCAATAACCGGAACTCCGTTCTTCAGCGCCAGCACCATGCCATGTAAACGTGTGCTCACCACGATATCCATATGGGCGATGAGTGATTCCACCTCAGATGGAGTTCGTAGCCCGGTGCTATTCTGGTCCAGGCGGGTATCGATGTTAACCACTGCTATCTCCCGTGAGGCGATCAATCTCTTGATAGCTTCGTTGGCATCCTGATGCCTGGCTCGTTCTCCATACTCTCGCTGGGGGTGGACAAGCACCACGCCAACCACTGGAACATGCGCCTTGGTCGACAGGAATGCTAGTTCAGGGCGAGAGGTTCTGGAGCTGTCCCGCTCTAACAACAAATCGAAAGGGTTCCATTCATCCAACGACTCAAGCATAGATAGGCTAACGCCGATCAGCCTGCAATCCCCGAAGCGAGGTAAGAACTCGGTGATCGGCCAGCCGTTTCCGAAGGGGCCACATACAAAGATGACATGAGTATATCTGCTCGGGTCTGCCTTCTGCCAGCGGATTCCATCCTGGAAGGGATCGGCTAGAGCAACGTCGCAAGGGATTCCAGCCTCTTCAAGCCACGAACAAACAAGATCTTTATCCAGGAGATCGCCCGCCGTCGCCCCCATCTCCTCAAAGCTGAACCAACCAGCAACCAAGGCTCGCATGGACATTACCCCCCCATCGCCCGTTCGATCAAACTGGACAACACTAAATCGGAATCGAAGTAGGATTTCGCAATGGACATGGCGGCCTCTGAATGCCGGGCATAATCTCGCTCCAACTCTTGAATGGCCGCTACGGCCTCCTCAAGTGTTCTAAAAGAGAACAATCCTTCGCCAATGGGGAGGACCTCTGAGAAGCCCGTCTCCTGCAAGATAACGGGGCGTCCGGCCGCCAGATAGCAGGCAGAGCGACAACTGAACCAGCCCGCTTGACCTTGTACATAGCCATGTTTGGCCACACTCCATTCGGCCTTGGATCTCTGAATATATGTTCGATAACTATCGAGGTCGGGACATAGCTCAGCCGGATCGACGATTTGCCAGCCCTTGTGGGTCAACAGACTTAGCGGCGCCTTGCCCACCTTGCCGGGATTAAGGGCTATCTCGAGGATTGTTGGCGTCACCATCCCCGGCAGGTCAAGAAAACGCTTGAACTCCATGTCCTTCTGGCCATACTTCTTTCCCTCAAACTCCGTGGGATTGTAGCTGGCCCAGGTCATAATGGTGGTGAAGGCATTGCGGTGGGAAGCCGCGGGGGCCTGTTCCCACTCCGACAGAACGATCGGCTGCCGAGTGGGCAGCCATTGATGCCCCGTGTCAGGCACACTTTCTGAAAAACACTCACCAAAAGAGAAATGGATGTCATGGGCATCAACGATTTTCCGAAAATCTTCCTGTCCCCGGGCTAACTTGACTTGCGTAAAAACCGGATCACTGTCCAGATATACTATCCTTTTGACATCCCGGTATTCCCGCGGCCTAGCCAGCGTTCCAGAGACGTTGATGAGTAGATCGGCCGATTCGATGATCTTCTCACGCTTTGTATCCGGCATGCCGAACCATTGGGACTCCCAAGGAAATCGATATGCCCAGCGATCCTCAAGTCCAAGACGAGTCATGATCTTAGCCAGGTACTCGACGTTGAAAGTTGGGTCGCTTCCCAGGCCACCCTCTTGCGGATTGTACGGCCACTGGCCGGTGTCCTCGATATAGTAAACGTCATGTCCTAATCGCCTGAGCCCGAGAGGATATTGGCCATAATCCCAGGCCACACCACCCAATGGGAATTGGGCTATCAATCCGGTGACGATGATACGAAGTGATGATTCGCTCATGCTTAATCGTGCTAGCAGTTGACCCTTATCCTCTTCACTAGATCAAACCGGCGCGTTCGCCCGCAAGACGCAGGTACTCAAGACCTGCATCGAGTCTACTTTCGTCATCATCGGCCCAATCTGGCCATTTTGGGTCGCTGCCTAGCCACCGAAACGGCCAGTAGAGCTGAGCTATAGTCAAAATTTGGCTGAAGTCAGCGGGCGTTGCTCCTTGCCAACGAGCATTACAGTATTCCTCTATCGCAGTTTGGACAATGGATCCATCTCCCCAACCCTCGATCAAACTGGCAAGATCTAGCTCGCCGCGAGCAACAGCCGCTGTTTGCCAGTCGATTGGATAAATCCGTTCGCCATCGACGAGGATATTCATGGGATAATATTCACCGTGGATAACAGTCTGAGGTGTGGCGGTGAGCATTGGGATGTCTTCTTTGAAACGCCTGCAAAGTGTCGGCACCCATGGGTACTGACCATGAAACGGCCGTGTTGAATCATGTACGTGGTTTACCCAACCACAGTAGTAGTCGGCCGTGTGAGCTCGGAGTTGGGGATATGAACCAGTAGACACCTCGACTTCCGTGGCTGCATGGAACTGTCCTAGCCAGCGTGCACTCCAACCAAGAGCTTGTCTGGCTCTGGGTGTTCTGTTCAAGCGGTATGCCTCGCCGAGGTAGGCTATGACAAGCCAAGTATATTCGTAAATCTCGTCGGTGAAGGCGCCGTAGAATGTGGCGGACGTCAATGACAATGGCTGGAGTATGTCTCGATAGACGGCGGCCTCAATATTGGTGTTACCCCAGAAGTCTTGTCCGGAATCTGCTCCAGGCCTACCATACTTTACGAACAGTTCCAGTTCTTGTCCATTACTTAACCGACAAGTCACTATTTCGCTGCCAAAACTGCTTGTGTACGTATTCTTACGACGTTCGAGCAGTGTTGTGGGCGAGGCGTTATCGCCAAATATGGTAGAAAGACCGTGTTGTAGCAATTCTCGATCGGGCAGCCAACTGTCGGTCGACATCTACACATCCCAGTTCAGAAACAGAGCACTGATCAGACTGGAGAGTCGTTCTTCGTAGATACGCATTTTCCTCATGGGACGCTCCA
>JBARZW010000164.1:0-2007 GCA_049650305.1 Promineifilaceae bacterium (SeqCode) | reverse complement strand
CCCTGGGAGAGCGGACTAGATTTTGAGGAAGCCAAGCTTGCCGCAGTTCTGCACCAAAACCAGAAACATTGCGGTGGATCATCTCCACATTCGAAGGATAGCTTGTGCTGAGTTGGCTCTTGCCTAAGGGCAGATTCATCGAGACCATCGGCGATTGAGGCTGTGTCTGGAAGCGCCAAGTATACTCTGTGTCCAGGGTATTTCCATAGAGGTCGGCGGCCGTCGCCGGAAAGGTTACTGTATATTCCGAACTCCTCTCCAGGTCAAAATTGATGCTCAAGGCGAAATCATAATTATCAAAATAGTAGACCGGGTCTTCGGGCGTGGGCGAGATGACCACCTGATCCTGCAGTGTATCCATATCCATTGTCGACGAGAAACGGATCTGTAATCCTCGCAGGTACGTGTCGGCTACTTCACCATTCCCTGGCCTCGTACTCAATACGGCCGGATAGTTGACCGTGTTAAAAAGGTAGCTTCTCTCACGAGATGGGGTGGCCTGACCATTCGCCGAATGGGCTGTATTCGCAACCGTCAGGCGGTATCGCGTCTCCAGGTCCAGCAGGCTGTCAGGGATGACCGATACCACCCGATCCCCGTCAGACCACTGGAATGTGACAACCGTATCCGGATTCAACGAGATGGCTGACTCGGTGCTGGGTCGGTCCATTGGCATATTGAAGGTGATGGTCATCGGGCGTGACGGATCGACATCGACGTCCTCATCGACCGGAATCGTCTTCACGATCTCAGGCCCTTCGGTTGTGAAATTCCAGGAAACGTCCCGGTCCAATGCTCCACCCGTTACATCTTCCAGGCCACTCTCAATGGTTATATGGTAGCGCGTGCCGCCAGCCAAGGGTTCGTCAGGGACGAACCTGTAGATACTCGTCGAGACCCACTCGCCATCCCCAGATGTTTCAGGCTCTAGGTGAAGCGGCTGAACCAGATCCCCCTGCTGGGCGGAAGCTACCAGCGGGACAACTGGGCGATTAAAGACCACGGTTATGGCTGCGTCAGTCTGGACGTCAGCCGTTCCCGCGCTTGGAATGATTTGGCTTACTTCCAGAAAGCCGACGGTCTGCAGGTTCAAGGAGACGGGCTCACGCAGTGGTTTGCCATTCCGCCCGCGAGCCGTATCGGATACCTCAACTTTATACTGTTGCTCGCGGTCTAGCCTATCTTCGGGCGTAAAAATCACGGTATCAAGACGAGGCCAGCTAACGACACCCTCAACCGCCTCCCCTCCTTCCCAGGTCGTGATGCTCAAAGCTTCCTCTACCGATGTCTCATCCATTGGCTGGTCGAAGCGAATGGTGATCGCCCCGTCAAGCAGTACTTCCTCGCCAGGAGCAGGACTGCTATAGACAACCTGAGGAGGCCAATCGATTTCGATCGTTGGTTCGTCATCCACATCGGGCTCTGGCACGATCTCAGTCGCTTCCGGAGTTGGGACGGAAATTACTTCTGTCGGTTTGGGCGTGATCTCCTCTGTGTATGGAGTTGGAGACGGTTCTTCATCCTTTCGACAGGCAGGAAAGGCGAGAATCAATGAAAACAGGAACAGTAGCCGTACGATACGCGGAAAAGAGTTCATAGCAAGACTCCCGAAATCAGAACATGGTTTAATGTCATCGAGTTCAACGCAACATCTAGCCTTATCACTGGTATTCATCCATCACTATATCAACGATCGTACAGCAAACAAGGTTCCGTATCGATATCGACCTCTATACGTTAATCATTCATCGTTTTAGCCGGAATTTGTAGCATCTGCATCGTAGGTCCCTCCTCTCCTATAAGCGTCTGTCTCTCATGGCAATACCAAATCCCCCCTGCTATAATGGACTTGACGTGAATCAAACGCACCTTACCAACATTTCAGACGAAGAGTGGATGCGGCATGCCCTGTCATTGGCTAAACAGGCCGCCGACGCGGGAGAGGTACCAGTCGGAGCGGTCGCAGTAAAAAACGGGCAGGTTATCGGGCAAGGTTATAATCGCAAG
>JBARZW010000163.1:0-6008 GCA_049650305.1 Promineifilaceae bacterium (SeqCode) | reverse complement strand
GACAAGGATGAGATCATAGAAGCCGGCGATTGGGACGCAGTTACGCTGAATTTCCTAGACAAATTCGACGCCACAAACAGGACCGCCTGGGCGCTTACCGAGAACGGCTTGTCGTTCATCGCCGCCCAGCATCTTCATCATTAATTCTGGTCGACTCCAGGCAAGGGAGGTGAAGAATCTGCCGGATTAAGCTAGCGATCCGGCGCTATTTGACAGCCTTCACCTAGGTCGATCGTCTGAAAGCATGAGTTTCCCGGCTCCCACCAGGTGTTGATGTGCAGACAAAACGCGAATAAGCCATTATTTGCCTAATAAAGGTGCAGCCGCCTGCCCAGGACAGATAGGGGCCATTATTTGCCCAATAACGTACCGAATTGTCGAGGATAGATGGCGACCGTTTTCTTGGTTATACTCGCCGCGATCCTTCCGAGACTCAGATGGCCGGATTACAAAGCTGGTCGCGTCGCCAGACCCAGGCCCAGAGAGACAGTGTCGCTAAAGTCGCACAATATTGCCACAAACTCGCAGATGATCTGTCCTATAATGGTCACAGAATTCCGGGCGACCACAGTTTTAACGCGTTAATTGGAAGTGAACGGTTATTGTGACTGATAGACTGGGTGGAATAATTGATGCAAGAGCACCGGAATAGTCTGGGGTGGATCGACTAGATTGACGTGGAGCCACGTTTCGAGTCAACTTGTTGTCGTCATGCGAGAGCCTGATCGTTTCAGGGAAAGATTTCGATGAAGAAGATGCTGAAGATAGTACTGGTATTGGCAGCCATTCTATTGCTTGTGGCAGTTGTGGCTTCGGTTGTCTTGACACGATCTATAGCTAATGACATGCTCCTTGATTCCTTTAGAGATCGCGAGCCTATAACCCGTTCGCCGGCCGATTTCGGGGCGCATTACGAGGCTGTGACAGTGATAACTTCAAGCGGGATAGACCTCGCCGGCTGGTATATTCCTTCGAAGAACGGCGCTGCGGTCATACTCCAACACGGCTACGAGGAAAACCGCCAGCATATGCTCGAAGAGGCCGAGATGTTGTCCGACCATGGCTATGGTGTCCTGCTCAGCACCGTCAGGGGACACGACTTGAACGGTGAAGAGTTGATCACCTTCGGTTGCTACGAGATGGAAGACATGGATGCCTGGTACCAGTTTTTGCTTGGCCGCGAAGATGTCGATCCAGAACGAATCGGACTCCTTGGCCAATCCATGGGTGGCTCCCTGGCGATTCAGTACGCTTTGGGAAATGATCAAATTAAAGCAGTTGTCGCCCATAGCCCTCTTACTTCGCTTGAAGACACCATAGATATCGGCTTGAGGCATTATTCACCGATTCCAGATCCCCTGGTTCCTGCCCTCTCGCCTTTGATCATTTTCTGGGGGGAACAGATCACGGGATGTGCCTTGGAGGAAATCAACGCAAAGGATTGGATCGGAGCTATCAGCCCGAGACCGGTTTATCTCATATGCGGGGGGAAGGATGAGCTGGTCATAGAGGAGAATTGTCGCTCACTGCACCAAGAAGCCCGCGAACCGGTTTCCTTCTGGTTTGAGGATGAATGTGATCATCATGAATGCGACACGATCTTTCCAGAGGAATTCGAAAGGCGTGTGGTCGGCTTCTTCGACGAACACCTGTCAGGGGAGTAATAGAGTAGAGCTCATGGCGCACCTAAATTGAGCTCTGGAGGGGGGATTGAAATACCCGAAAATGCTGGGAAAGAGAGAAGCAAATCTAGAGTTTACCGGATAAAACGGGTTCTCGTCTGGGCCCTGGCAATGGTTGCCTCTCTATATACGGGCCTGATCGTCGCCTACTATCTGGGTGATGCCGTCAGAGGGAACGATAGCTGGATCGTTGATATGGCCGGTTACATCTTACCTGTGCTATTTGTGCCCACTATTCTGTTGTTGCCATTGGCACTGCTCAGCCGGTCGAAAGTTGTCATCTCCATAGCCGCGATTCCCCTAGTCCTATTTCTCCTGACATATGGCAGCCTCTTCATACCGCCTGGTACTGCAGGAGAAGCCCAGTCACCCTTCACCGTGATGACTTTCAACGTTCTTGATCTGAATGAACAGTATGACGACATTGAGGAGCAGATAACAAATTACGATCCCGATATCCTCGGCCTGCACGAGCTCGAGCCTCATATGATGAGCGCCCTTGAAGAACTGCTTCGCTCCCGGTATCCGTACAGTGAGATCGAGCCGGGACGCGGGATTTTCAGCCGCTATCCTATCGAACAGTACAGCGCGTTCCAGCTGGCGGCGGATGGTCACTGGGCACAGGAAGTTATATTGGATGTTGACGGTCACGAGTTAGCACTGCTTAATGTCCACCCTCGCTCTCCGCGCATGGTGTACGGTTCTAATGGACTTCCTTCGGGCTTTGCCACCGAGAAACGGGACCGGGATTTCGCCGACCTGATTTCACGGATTGCTGGTCATGACGGAGCGCTGATCGTGATGGGTGACATGAACCTGAGTGACCGGCAGGATCAATATGGCGAATTGAGAGAGTATTTACTCGACGTGCACCGCAAGAGAGGGTGGGGGTTGGGATTTACCCGCACAAATTACCCGGAGCTTGGTCTGCCTACATGGCGGATCGATTACATCTTCTATTCGCCTGAATTGATCGCCCTTACTGCGGAGGTGGGTGATTTCGCCGGATCAGACCACAGGCCGGTTATTGCCCGAATCGGATTCTCTGAGGGCGAATAGGGCCAAATACAGCAGAGTCGGGCTGTGGAATTTGAGGAAGCTCGATCTGTTTCCGGAACTATACAACGGGCGGTAGATGATCGGGGCCAAATTGGTCTGGCAATAGCGAATGGAGGAATGCCTGGCGCACGTTCCCACTGGTATCGCTCAACCATACAGGAATGTCACCGGCGAATTCACTAAGTACCTGACGGCAGGCGCCGCACGGTGAACCGATATTCTCGGTGCAGACGGCGACGGCCAGAATTCTACGGACGCCGAGCGCCGCGGCCGTAAAGATCGCCGATCTTTCAGCGCAGATTCCCAGCCCGTAAACAGCGTTCTCGACGTTTACACCAGTGAATATACGGCCGTCATCGGTGAGTATAGCGGCGCCAACCGGATATTTTGAGTACGGTGCATAGGCCTGTTTGCGAATATCGCAAGCTGCTTCCAGGAGTGCATCCCGCTGTTCGTCTGTAACCTGTTCAATGGTGGTCATGGTAACTCCAATCTGGGGGTAGGTGTCAGCGACCGCTCCTTGCATGTGGATCCGAAGAGGGATATGAGTCCGCCGTTACCTATCCTCGGAGGTAGCTGAAAGGTTCGACGACTGTTCGATCGTCGATCGCTACCTTCTCGACGACGGCCTGCTCAATACGGCAGCCGTGTCCAATATTCGCATCACGGATGATGGCATTGGGACCAAGTAAACATCCTTCGCCAACGTCGGTGGCACCAAATAAATAGGTGTTAGGCCAAATGACGGTATCACGACCAATAGTGACCGTCTTGTCGATGTATGTCACCTCCGGATCCAACATCGTCACGCCATTTGCCATCCAGCTATTATTAATCCGGCGTCTATACGCCTTTTCCACAACAGCCAGCTCCTGCCGGGTTCCGGCTCCCAGGCATTCGTCGGGATCATCAACTACAATAGCTTCTACAGTCAGGCCTTGAGAGACGGCAAGCCCGACCATGTCCGTCAGGTAGTACTCGTCACCGTCGCGCGCTTGCCGCAAGGGCAACATTGGGAGATTGGCCCACAACCATTCTGAGTCGAAGCAATAGACGCCGGCGTTTAATTCACTACTGTTCAATAGCGCTTGTGCATCTGGTCTACGTTTTGCTTCGGCGACCTCAACAATTTCCGTCACGCGGCCATTATTGTTCCTTAGAACCCGTCCGAAGGCCGATGTGCTGTCACCCATAACAGTCAGGATCACAACTGATGCTTGGCTGTGTTCCTGTTTCCGGGCGAGATGATCCATGGTTCCCGATCTGAGCAGAGGCATGTCGGCATAAGTGACCAGCACCTGTCTAGACCTACCTCGCAGCGCCCCGGTAGCCATCATGGTTGCATGGCCCGTGCCCATTTGCTGCGGCTGCTCCACATAAAAAGCCCGATCGCCCAAAATCGACCGAATGGCATTATCCTCGGGACCGACTACAACAACAGGCGGAATATTGGTGACAGCCGCTGAACTTTCAAAGACGAGTTCAACCATGGGGCTCCCGCCAACTTCGTGCAGGATTTTGTTCTTTTTGGAATTCATCCGGGTGCCATGCCCAGCTGCGAGAATTACGATACCAAGATCAGACATTTATTATTCCGAATCACCCTTTTAGCTCTATTGTCTAGCAACGCTGGATCAATTCTATCACCCGGGTTGGCCATCAATGCCCACCACAGGACAGCTAGTTCTGCCGGGGCGAACGATGGGCTGTCATAATCTCCACCGCCACGTCGTTCCTATTCGAGTATTAACGAAAAGGCCTGTATGGAGTTGCCCACGTGAGAAGCGTCGAAAACTGAGTCATCTTATCACACCCAGTCCTCGCTACTCAAGAGATCATACCTAGCTGGGGCGGAGGGATTCGAACCCCCGAATAACGGATTCAAAGTCCGCTGCCTTACCACTTGGCGACGCCCCAAAGGGGTAAATGGTCCAAAATGAGGTTCTAAAATGAAAAATACAGAGCGGATTATATCTGATTTTAACCCAGATAACCTGGGGGGTTTCTTCGATGCTTTTATCTTAGACCGTAAAATCAGGGGCCTTTCTCCCGGCTCTATTCGTTTCTACAATCAAAAGTTAACCCCCTTTTTGGAATGGTGTCAAAGTCAGGGCCTAGAATCCATCACCCAACTAACCCCTCACCATTTGCGGCTTTTTCTTTTATGGCTCCAAGAAAGGGGCAATAGTGCCGGGGGTCGCCATGCGTTTTATAGGGCCTTAAGAGCGTTCTTAAACTTCTATGAGGATGAGACAGAACCCGAAAACTGGAAGAACCCCATAAAACAGGTTTCGGCTCCAAAGGTCCCCGATGCACCATTAAAGCCGGTTTCTTTGGAAGCTTTTGCCAAGCTTGTAAGGGCTTGCGACCAGTCCACTTTTTATGGGTCCAGACATCGGGCGATGTTTCTGGTTTTGCTTGACAGTGGGGTCAGGGCTTCCGAATTAATTGGAATTGTTTTAGGGGATGTCGATTTAATTAGCGGCTCTATTCAAATCCAAAAAGGGAAGGGGGGAAAGGTTAGAACCGTTTTGATTGGCAGAAAGTCCAAAAAAGCCATCCGCTTTTGGCTTAGAAAAAGGGGCAAGGGTCCCGGTCCGCTTTTCGTTAAAAAAGACGGTTACCGGCTCACCTATAAGGGTTTAAGGTCAATTTTAGAAAGGCGCTTAAAAGCCTCCGGGGTTTCTGGGGTTTCTCTTCACGATTTTAGAAGGGCCTTTTGTTTGTCCCAATTGCAGGCTGGGACCCCTGAAACAACAATAGCCAGATTAATGGGTCATTCCAATACCCAACTGATTGGCCTTTATGCCCGACAAACCACCCGCCATCTAATAGAGGTTTTCCACTCGGTTGCTGATTCTGAACTGTGAGTTAAAAGTATCTATAGACTCAGCTCCCGTCGTGCAAAACAGCCCTTAATCGAGATTGTATTCAGAGAGTGATAGAACTATTGGGGTCTCATAATATGTGATCTAGACTGTACCGGTAACCTTGGCATCATACTTGTGCTAATATCTAATTAGCTTAAGTCACCGCTGGATAGCAGCATCGTTTTATGACCTACACCAGAAAGAAGAAACCTCTAAGTAGGTAGTCATATGTTTTTAGAAAGCACGAATCGATGTTCATAGTCTGGAGTATTCTGCTGATGCAGAACTGGCTCAACTTTCTCGATTATTTCTTCTTGGCTGCTCCAGAGTTGATTCGCGCAGGCCTGATCCTTGAGGTGTCGCCAGAAGCGCTCGATCGGGTTCAATTCAGTACAGT
>JBARZW010000162.1:0-51576 GCA_049650305.1 Promineifilaceae bacterium (SeqCode) | reverse complement strand
GGTTCAAGACTGTTGACAGCTCAGGAGATAGTCCCTTTGGGCAGAGATCGGCTGGCACGAGCGCCCCGGAAAGGCTGAGAGCCGATTCACGATTCAGCCAATGATCGCTAGGGAAACCTAGGCCTCCGAATTGACTGCGGTTAGATAACCGCTAGTCGGATGCTACCACCACGTTGGTCCACAGGACCGCGGGAGTCAAGTGCTTCGCCTGACATACTCCACGGACCCGTATGAGTGATGTAAACCTCAGCTGTATCGCCGTGCATTTCACGTTCATCGTCGAAAAAGACCAATTTGCCTTGTGGAGATCGACCTCTCCAGCGTCCCTTTGTCTTTCCCTCTACTAAAACCTGAACGGTTTTACCGAGCCAATCAGTCATTTTTCGACGCGATACAGATTCTTGCAATACCTCGATGGCCTGGAGACGGCTACGCTTTTCAATATCCGGCACATCGTCGACCATCCGGCGAGCGCTTACTGTGCCGGGTCGAGGGCTATACTTGGCAACATGAACTTTTTCGTGCTCCAGCTCCACAAGCAAATCATACGTTCGCCGAAACTGTTGATCGGTCTCCCCGGGAAAACCGACGATGATGTCATTGTGAACAGCTGAATTGGGCACCATCTCCCTTATCTTGTATACCAATCCTTTATAATGCTCGGCCGTGTATCCTCGTCCCATCTCGCGCAGAATATCATCGTCTCCTGCCTGGCTTGGAATCTCGATCTGAGGCATAACCTTCGGCAGGTCGGCGACGGCTTTCAGAATCTTGTCGGTCATATAGTTCGGGTGGCTGGTGAGAAAGCGGATTCTTTCAAGCCCCTCGACCTCATGCACCTGCTCTAACAGGTCTGCCAAGTCAGGGCCATCGACGATATCCTTTCCGTATCGATCAATAATCTGACCAAGGAGAATAATTTCCTTTACTCCCTGCTCGACCAAAGATCTCGCTTCGCTCACGACGGCTCCAACAGGTCTCGTCCTTTCGACTCCTCTCCTGTGGGGAATGATACAGAAAGTGCAGGCATGGGAGCAACCATAGACAACAGCAACCGGAGCGGATACAAGACTGCCCTTTTCAGTAGATGGCAGTATCACGTCTTCATCCTGTATGGCGTAACGAGTAGAAGTGGCAACCCGGTCGATGTCTCGATCTTCACCCTGCAATAGATGGGCGATCAAAGGGGCGCCATCGCTGGCAGGAGGCATCCATACATCGACGTAAGGGTATTTACGCTCAAGATTTTCATCTCCCTTGACTCCGACGATACAGCCCATCATCGCCAGGGTAAGATCTGGGCGTGACTCTTTCAACGGTTTAAGACTCTGCAGCCGTCCAAATGCCTTGTCTTCCGCCTTCTGCCTTACGGTACAGGTCTGAAGAATGATGACATCCGCCTCTTCGGTAATTGGCGTCGCCTCGTAGCCGAGGCCTTCGAGCCGAGTTGAAATCAGGCGGGCATCGGCATAATTCATCTGGCAACCAGTAATCCAGAAATGGTATTTTTTAGTCATAAATACTCCGCCGAATGTCCTTTCACCACCCCCCAATTGGACAATTGGCACTATGATGATGTTGAATCGAGGAATCGATTTTATCGACCGGTCGCGGGTGCGTCAAATGATAGCTTAACCAACGCGTTTCTGTTCTGCCGCTGGCGCGACGCTATGGTTCCTTGATTCCGATCAATATTAGCTCGGTTAAATTGAATAGAATCCTCTCCCCGATGAATTGTGGTTTGAAATATTCCTGCACTTGAGAAGGGGCCTGTCGCATCATCAGCTTTAGCCGGATCACATCATCATCAGCAACGTTCATTCGTTTTGCCCAGACGTCCAAATCGAGTTGTTTTTCAATCGTCTCTCGATGAAGGACACGTAAACTACTCTGATAGAAGTTTTCCAGCCACTGATCGATGCTTAGACTGAGTACATGACTGGGATCCCTCAGCCTATCAAAGGCGTTAATGAAGCGCCCTGTTTCACCCAAACGTCTTGTTTCTTTCCGCTTTCGAAAACCGCCAGGCACAATGTTATCAACGACCGCTAAAATACCTCCGGCGCGAAGAACGCGAACCGATTCTGACATGAATGCTTGTAAGTTATGAAAATGGTGGGCGGCGATACGACAGGTTACCAAATCGAAAATACCTGATGAAAATGATAATTGTCCAGCCTCGGCCGAAACTGTATCAATGTTGGCCCTATTCTGGTCAGACGCCAGTCGCCTTGAGACCAACAACATCTTAAAGGTAAGATCCGAAGACACGACCCTCTTAACGAATGGCGCGATGGCGTGGGCGGTATGGCCCGCGCCGGTAGCAACGTCGAGAACCCG
Source organism: Promineifilaceae bacterium (SeqCode) (assembly GCA_049650305.1). GTDB lineage: Bacteria > Chloroflexota > Anaerolineae > Promineifilales > Promineifilaceae > UBA11865. Next base: position 49,236 of record JBARZW010000162.1, on the reverse strand, counting down.
CCACGTGGGCTGGATGTCTATAGCATCTATCAGGAGATTCAGGCTGGCGCCTTTGGAATGAACGCTGCTGGTTGCATAGGTCTCAGCGCTTATTCCGAACTGTCGCTGAACTTGTCTCAGCTTCCCAGCATCAATCGGACTCGTCTCCTCGTTCGCTGACCGTTTCATTGGGGGATCACCCACGTCGCCTGATAACAACCCGGGTGAGGCGGCTGAACAACTTTCTTTTGTCCACTTTCTAGATCATAGAAATATAGTTGGCCCATCTCTAAAGCAAGGATCGCCTCTCCGCCAGGTGACCAGTCTGAATAAGGCTCGTGCGGCAACGTTCCAGTCTCGCTAAGATCGATAGAGGCTAACGGCCCATCCGTCAAGGCGAATAGCTCGTACTTCCAGTTACTCGCTCCGCTGTCGTAAATACGACCGGCAAGGTTCGTGCTGTCCTCTGACAGGTCAATAGCATTTAGCGTCTCGCTTCTGGAGACGAGTAGTAACGAGTCTGCAGTCAAATCGTATTCATAAATATAGACTATTTCCTCTAACTCACGATAGAGTCGTCCAATCGCCATAACCCACCAATGATCACTCGGCTCACTTGCTGGATTGATGAATGCGATTGAGAGTCTGGCAGGTTGTGGCTCGGCTGGCAAAAGCGTCTCCAGATCACTGTAATTGAACGCGACTTGAGGGCTATCTGAAAGACGGGAGGAGTACACTGCCTCCCACCGCACTCCCCCGGTTGAACGAACGTGGCCGTACGTATCGTCATCGATCCAGAATGGAGCCTGACCGACCCCTTGCTGGACTATCTCTTGATATTCATCTCCTGTATGCACCCAGAACATGCGATACTCTCTAATGACAATATTCCGGCCGTCAGGCGACCACAACGTATAACCCTGCAGATCTATCATCGTGGGCTCACATTCCGGTCCCTTACAACTCAAATCATAAGAGATGTTGGTTCCTATCCCTAGCTTTTCATGTGGGATCCTGACTATCAAATTATCTCCTTGATCGTCCGCTGTTCATGCGAATCTGACCGCAAAGCGTGGCGATCGTAGGATCTCGAAAAGAACCTTCTCGGATTCACTTTCATACGAGACTATCCAGGTAAACATCCCGTCGCTGTTCGATTGCGACTCCTGTACCAAATATCCATTTCCGCATTGAGCAACCTTTGAAATCCGGTATTCGACATGCCGTCCGAGTAAACTCCAAGCACCGGATTTCGGATTAAACCGGTATCGTGATGCACCTTTATCGAATCCATCGCTGCAGAAGACATCTACGCTGTAGCCATTTGCCTGAAAGCTGGTATCAAGCGGTTCCTCTTCAGGAGTTCGCCATGCGTGCAGGCCAAATTCAGCCATCAGCACCTGCCATGCAGCGCCGTATTCTACCTCTTCATCGCAACATTCATATTCTCCCAATTCCGACAAGAGGACAGCAGCAAGGTGAACCCATATCCTCGCAGCAAAGCCTGGTAACCGGTTTCATCCGTTGGCAACCCTACCAGAGAAGAGGTTGGCAGAACAAGATTGAGGCCGTCAGCAGGATCTTGTAGAGAATTACCGACATAGCCCGATTCATAGAATTGCTCATTTAGATCGAGTAAACTTCCGGCGTCTTGAGAGAGCTCTAGATGAAATTGGATCTCGTTTGAGCAATCGATGTATTCCGCCCTGGTGCATAGCTGGTTGAGCAGAGCGTCCAGGTCTGAAGTTCATCTACTTACTAACTCCCGATCGCGGTCTGGAAATTCAAAAAGCAGCTGTTTGCTTGCTGTTGACTGTTTGATTCTTTCTCCCCAATAATCATCCGCAGCAGGGAACCAGAGCCAACCTTTATCCCAGCGAAATGTATCTGTGCGCTGCAGTGGGGCAGATTCTGTTGCCGGTAGAACTTCACTTACAGCATATCGCTCTCCGGTTACAACCTGGGCCGATTTCCGGTCGTCGGACAAATAGATTTCTTTAATGCCGACAGCATCATTAATAATAGACAATCCCATGAAGGGTCGATCTAACGTCCACCCTCGTTGATAAAATTGCTCTTGTGTTTGGAACCACTGATCATCTTCATCTGAGACTAGGGCAGAGAATAGCTCCGCGTCTCTCGCGCTTACCGCCCTCCGGAGTAGATAGTAGCTAGCCCTAATATCGGCTTCAACCGCTGAATCTGTTCGTGAAATACGTGCCTGGAATTGTCGGTGGATTATCGTTAACGTGAGAGTAAATATTATCAATAGCGGCAACCAGGCCAGGCGTGATCGTCACCTGGGAGGCGATGGTCGCGGAAGCGTGCCTTCAAACTCCCACTCCTCATCTTCTAGCGTAGGCCAGTCAAACCCGTTCGACAAAGAAACTCCTCGCCGGTACGACTGGGATTGTATCCGTACTGGCTACAACATCTTGCTGGTAACGGATCAGGGATAGGTGATGGTTGTTGAGTGTATAACCGTTATGTCAAGTGATTGACATTATGTATAGTAATACAATAAGGTCCTATCAGCAATCTGACGTGGGCCAGTCATAAGTTTGGATAATTTTCTAATTCGAATCCGAGACAAAAACGATTCAAATGCGTGGGATCATTAGGAGTTGGTCCAGGCTGCACCGCGGCAAGCGTATAGCCCGTGAAGAACCAGGCGCTGGTACATCTCCTCGGGTGCAGTCAGGATGAGTTTTCCATCTGACACATGGAGGAGCCATTTACTGTCGACCGACCAAGCAAGAGCGGGTGATATCGTGCCATCGACAGGTAATAATTCCTGCATACCCCCATTTTCAAGGTCATAGAGTTTCACGTCAAAAAGGGGTAAAACACTGGTTGTGTTAATGGCAGCACTTGTAATCAATAACCAGCGACCATTGGGAGAGAATCTGACCGAGGTCAGTCCGCTTGCGGAGACATCGCTCTCATATACCAGCGTCGCCTCGTCGCTCCGCCAGGTGTAGGCCACGATGTATGTCTGATTTCCAGTCCGATTGCCCGCCGTGACTATTATCGTATTTGGATCGGCCGGTTGAATCGTGGCTCTCATAATGACGATATCAATCTCTCTCGTTCCAGTGATGAGATCGGCCACATCTGCTGCTTGAAATATTACATCTGGATTGAGCGAGTCAATGGTAGTAGACACAATCTCCGGAGCGCCAAGTGATTGAATATAGCCAAAAATGTTCTCGCTGATCCAAAACGGATCGCGACCTTGGCCAACCAATACTGGCGACTTACCAGTGTTATCGCCCACGTTAATGGATTGACTTGAAGACGCGTCAACAAATAGTGTTCTATCTCCACTAGGCGACCAGCGAAGAGCGCCTGGCACTTGTTCGTGTGTGCAGAAACCTGACTCACAACCACTTATGTCAAGTACATATTGTCCACCCGAGAACGCTTGGCTGTCGTATCCACTGAGACCCACGATCTGACCATGCGGATCGGCGCGTCCGGTTAGTCGGTATATCTGATGCCCCTCATCGACTATAAACTCCTGTTCATCACGCCAGATAAGCGTTTGTATCCGTTCGGGTCTGAACTGCTGATCGGATAAGAAAATCCCGGCACCGCCAGGAATGGCGCCTATATGTACAAACTCCCTATTGTTCAATGCGAGTGACCATGAGTCAGCAGCAGGATCGTAGACATACAGGTTGGACGATCCGACAATACCCTCGTCGCAGATCATGGCCACACTCTGATCTGGCAGCGGAATCGGGGATTCCTTTTGCTCAGCGTCCTGCCAGGTATTGATGCGTTGGAGAATGTAGTCGTTCCAGTTTCCTTCAATGTATTCTGTTGTGTAATCTAATTGAAAAATTCGATCGAACCAGTCATAGAAATTGCCCGACACGGCTAGAAATCCCTGCATCTCAGCGCCTGACGCGCCAATCCGGCCTGCTGAAAGGAATTCGACCAGTGCGTAAACAAGCCAACCATCAGATTGATCCTGCAATCCCTCTAAGGGGAGAGAGCTGTCCCAAATCTGAGCCAGGCGCGAGAATGTCGGTGGTACTCGTAGCACTTCCAAGTAATCCTCAGGAGAGGTAGGCCAGGGTTGAACACCCAATTGGGCAAGCTGAGAATCCAGCAAAGCCTGATAAAAAATGGCTTGATCACAACATTCCCAGATAGTCAGATCGTTAAGCATCCTGCTGATTGCACGAGCCGTATAGGCCCTCTGAAGCGCACGATATCCGTCTTCGCCGCTTGGGATTCCCATCAGGGTCGGCGTTGGTAGAGTAAGGTTGCCACCTTTACCGAAACGTGACGCTGGATCAGCGGATTCGATTAGAACCAAGGGATCAGGGCTTAGGATAATTCTCTGTTGATAGGATTCTGGGCAACTAACATCAGCGAGCCTATTGCAGGCTGATCCGAGGGCTGCTTCGAGATCGGCTGCCAGTCGTCTTCCTAAATCGGCATCCCGATCCGGAAATTCGATGGTTATAAAGCGGCCTTGTGCGGTTATTCGATTTCCCCAGAATTCCTCTAGAGGAGGGGCCAGTAGCCAGCGGTCATTGCTGGTCCGATATATAGCGGTCTGCTGTAATCCTAGGTGATCTGTTTGACCTGAACCGGCATCATAGGTATAAGCCAGTGAAAACTGTACCTCGGCCTCACGCAGATCTGGAGAGATAGAAATGTCGACGTCAGATGGCGGCACCGAACGATCCCACTCCAAGCCAAATTGCGCTCTGTCAAAGAACAAATCTTTGTCCAGGAGGGAGATAATCGCGCTTGTCCAATCCTCTTCGCGTCCCGACAGAACCGAGACGAGGACCTCAGGGTCTGCGGTGTTTACCGCGTGCAAGACCAATTCTTGGCTTGTAAGGATGTCAGTTTCAACAGATGTCTCCGTCTTGGAAACATAGTCGCGCAGTTGGCGTACTAGCAGAACTCCACCGGAAATGACAACCAAGACGGCGACAGCCGCCAGAACGATCTTGATGGAAACTCGCCTGCGGGGCCTTTGGGGTTCCCTAGGATCCCTGAACTCATCCCAGCCGCGGTCATCTTCGGCTTGCCAATTAAAGTTAGCGGGCATAGATTGGATATATCCCCTAAACTATCATTCGTTACAACAATTATCCTTGAAAAACTCTTGCCAGTCCGTATTACCAATTACCTGCCGTATAGAAATTGGTAGATGGCGTAGCCTGCATAGATTCTCTTGATATATTCTCGCGTTTCGCCGAAGTCGACGATTTCCAAATATTCGTCGATATCTTGCGGGTCACCAGCCGCCCAACGAGATGCATTGCCCGGACCACCGTTGTAAGCTGATAGGGCGATCGCGGCGTCGCCATCAAATGTGTCCAGCTGAAGATCTAGGTAGTATGCCCCAAATGCGATTCCAACATAGGGCTTGTAGAGATCTTCAAGCACATAATCAGGCCAATCGAGACGCCTGGCGATGTACTCTCCAGTATCCGGAATTACCTGGCTCAATCCGCGAGCTGCAGCATGAGATTGGGCAAAGCTCTCAAATAGACTCTCCTGACGAATCAAGGCGAATTGAAGCAATGGATCGTAACCGTATTTCTCAGCTTCCTCTATGACTAAATCTGCGTAATAAGTTGGATAGACTAGCTTTCCCAGATAGGACGGCGCACTGAATACATCCCTCTCTAAATTACTTAGAACCGATGATGCAGCATGTATCGATGAGCGGTACAAACCAAGATCCCTGAAGATTAATGCGAGTTGGTAACTAGCCACAGGATCATCATCGTATTCCATGCGCAAGCTCTCGAGCTCGTGTTTGGCTTCTTGTAGCAGACCAATTCGCCACAGTTTTTCGCCTCGTATCAACCTGCCGTCACTTGTCGAGAATTGTGACGATGAACCTAGATCAGTTCCCGGTTCCAGCCCAACTTCCTCTCGCAACCAAGTTTCAGCCGTAAACCGCTCAATCAGGTTCGGAGTAAGATCAATGTCCTCCGTTGCCTGGAACGGTATGGTGTCGCTGACAATATGCTGCGCTCTAAGATGATAGTACGTATCGCCCGTTATTTCGGATGCCCGTATATCAAGCGCCGCAACTTCCGTGTCTGGAAGCGTCTTGATCAACCATATCAGGGCAGCAGCGCCAAACTGCTGCTCAGGATACTCCGTGGCAGCTCTACCCCAAAGTCTGAATGCTTCCTCCGCTTCGTCTGCCTGCCAATTCATCAAACCGGCTCTATAGAGCGCTTCCGAGGCATCCTGATGATCACCGTAGTCGTTTGCTACGGCTTCGTAGAGTTCGGCGGCTTTCAGGTTTTCCCCCTGGCGTTCTGTCAGCGCTGCCGCCCACCAGGCTGCGAAAGGCGCTTGTTCGCCCTCTGGAAAAAGTTCAATATAGGTGATATAGCTTGCTACCGCATCCTCCAGGTTTCCTGCCCGGGAAAGCAACTTTGCACGCTCTATCCAAGCTTGGGCGACATTCGGTGATTCGGCAGAACTCTGGCCCTCCTCACTAACGGTCTGCTCGTCGATATAAGCATCTATCTGGAACAAGGCCGACTCAACATCGCCGAGTTCCTCCAATGACCAGGCCAAATACAGGCGCGCATCTCTGGTTTCAAGCGGATTACTCTCAATATACGTTTCTAGTGCCAGCGCCGCTGGTTCAAAAGACCCGGCATGGAAATCGACGAGTCCTCGTTGATAGTCATCAACCGTGTATCCCGCTTCTATCAAATCAACCAAGGCAAGATAGCTTTCAAACGCCTGAGGATAGTCTTGGACTGCCTCCAAATATCTTTCATATCCTGCGAGGTTTTCTCCAGTCAGAATCTCAGCCCACCCTGCCTGATAGACCGCCCTGCCGAGGATTTTTGGGTTGTCCGTTAGGCTAGCTAGTAAATTGTATTGGTTAATCGCTTTCTGGTATTCACCCTCCTCCATGTACATTTGAGCTAACCTCTCAACCAGCTCTAGTTTCAGTGCCGGGTAAGCTGCGCCACGGGTCGCTTGCTCAATGGCCAACATAGCCGAGGGTCCTTCGCCCAAGACCAGATAACAGTCGGCGATTCGAGGTTGTACGTATGCCTGCATATCAGGATGTATATCTAGGTAACTTTCAAAGGCTCTTATCGCAGCACGGCACTGACCACGTTCCTCATAGATCTGGGCGAGTAAGAAATAAGCGTCAGCCACCAGCCCCTCATCTGACGTTGTCTCGCCCTCTAACTGCGACTCAGCGGATCCGTCAATAACCGAGGCCCCAGAGATGAGCTGGCTCAGCGCGTCAGCTGCCACGTCGTTCTGTCCGTCCGCCAATGCTGCTTTACCCATTCCAAGAAGGAGTACAGGGCGCTTATCGGGGTCGAAATCGGCGGAAAGAAGTACCTCCCGAAACTCATTCACTGCTCCGGCAAAGTTTTCATTATCAAGTTGTTTCCATCCAAGCTCCAAACGCATCTCGGGAAGAGGCGTTGCGGATGGAACGGGTGTGATTGTTGGCGGAGGTGTTGCGGTCGGTTGGATCGTAGAAGTCCTTGATGGTTTCTCCGGATCTTGCCCGGTCTCTGGAGCTGATCCAACCCCCATAGGAGCCTGCGTACTCGTCGGTAAACCCGCTACCAGAGTAGGAGTTGGCTCAATAGCAACTATCTCTTGGAGAACTTGTAATGTCGGTGTCTCTTCGTCTCCCGAACAAGCGGCTGCAGAAACCATAATGCCTGCAATTGGGAGGATCAACAACGCAGCCCGGAGTATCTGGGGGAAAAGAAACTTCTTATACAAGTCAAATAGTTCGAACCTTGACCGAATCGTCTTACTCCTCTTCCATGTCTATATCTTATTCCGACAGGTCTTCCTCAAAAGCAGTAGTCTCCACCATCACCTTGTCCGAATCGTCTGGTGAATCTGGATAAACAACATCCTCTCTGCTCTTACGAGTAAAGATGTCTACAGATAAGTAGAGAGGTACTAGCTGGTTAATGCCTATCCAGATGAATAGGAGGGTAACTATCAGTTTGACCATTTCAAGCTGCGAGTCTAACTTCTCCTGCGTCTGATTGACTAATAGTTCAATGTCCGAAATTAGCTGAATGTATTCATCGACCAGGGGTTCAATTTGCTGAACATTGTCGCCGAGTGCCTCAAGATCTGAGGCGATGGTGTTTATATTCGAGCTAACATTCTCCAGGTTTTCATTGGCTACATCCAGGTCAGATCTAAGAGCCCTCAGACTATCAGGCATACCATCTAGCGATAGGCCGATCTGCCGGACGCTATCATCTAAACTCACCTCGGGATCATAGTTGATCCCCAGATCGAAACTAATAGGAATACCAAATATCGCTCTCTCTACCTCAAATGCACTAAGTGTTCGCAAAGTGTCATCGATAGTCCCGGCCGCGTCTGCAACACCTGGAATCGAATTCTGTATCGCTTCCAAACTATCTGGTATTTCAGAAGCAACGACTGTCGATACACCTTCCAATAGGGGCTGAGTATCCCGTAGAGTTTGGGCAACGTTGTCAGCAGTAACTCCAACAGTGTCCAGCCCCGCATTTACTTGTTCGAAGGTTGACTTTGTTAAGACCAGCGTGTCACTTGCCGTCCCTAGGCTTACTAACGTACGGTTCAGCGCAGTATCGATGGCGCTTCCCAACTCGTCCACTGCTTGCCGGCCGATGACGACGCCCGTGACGCTAAAGGCCAGGCCAAGTATGCTGATCAGCAAGAATAGAACTCCAATCAATTTACGAAACATTTATTCCACTCCTCCTCTACGTACACATTGTTTGCCCGAGAATAACCATCTCTTCTTCGTCATCTTTATCAGAGGTGACACTGCCGCGACCGCAACTACATCACTAACGGGGACCGTGTACGGTTCCAGTAATTCCACTATGTTCCAAGTTGCCGAGTATATCTCCAATCGTTGCCCGGTCTATGGTCCTCTCATTTTCAGCCGCCAGCGATATCGCCTTGAGGACTAGACCGATAGAATCGTAACCGGCGCCTGCGAAGGGTCCGGCAACCTCATCAAACGGCGTAACATCAGCATAGTTTCGACTAAATTCAACCGGCAAAGAATCTGGATCCGAACGGCCGAAAGGCGTGACTCCTGCTGGAACAAACGGCAGGCCGGCCGTGCTATAGATCGGGGACGCGGCCTCTGTTGTCTCAGGTAACCAGTGCCCAACTACGGCGACAACACCCGGATCAAGGACCAAACTCCGTGCAACTTCTTGGGCGGTGTCGGGATCGCCAAAATCATCTAGGGCAACCAGGGCCACTCGGTAATCTCCAATATTGTCTCTCGTGTTCTCCTCGCGAATGGCGAGCCTGGCACCATAAATCGCGTCATAGCCAATGTCACGATGTCTTCCTTCAAATGGACCTACCAGACCGATTTTGATGACCGGAGGTACGCTCGTGCAACTGGTGAGAAGCATTAGCACCACGACGGCGAATAGGAACCTGACCATTAGCATAGAGGTCGGGGTTCTTCGCCTATTGGCGGCATCGGTTGACATTGGCCAAGTGTTCCTCGAAAGTTCGGCTGAATACGTGCGAGCCAGCTTCCGCGGCATCGCAATCGGCTACAAAGAAGAGGTAGTCGGTTTGAGCTGGCGCCGCGACAGCCTGCAAAGCCGCCAGAGCCGGATTGGTAATCGGTCCCGGGGGCAGACCACCATAAATGTACGTGTTGTAAGGTGAATCGACCGACAGATCTGCTTCCGCGAGCGGCGATTTCCACCAGCTATCTGTCTCCGCATGGTAGCCTATTGAGTACTGAACAGTCGGGTCCGCTTGGAGGAGCATGCCCTCTGAAAGACGGTTGGTATAAACGCTGGCCATTAGAGGCATTTCCATTGCCACACTGGTTTCTTTTTCGATAATCGAGGCCAGGGTCGCCGCTTCATGGATGGATAAACCGTTGCGCTCAAAGGATGTCCTTAATTGGTCAGGCACCTGCCGGCCGAAATTATCCAACATTATGTCTATTAAATAGGCGGCATCGGCGTCAACCGGTAGGCGATAGCTTCCAGGATATAGATATCCCTCCAAGTCTGATCCTTCAGGTTTGGCCCTCAGAAAATCGTATCCGCTCAGATCGTAGGGAGTGCTGCCGTCCGCCAAGCGGGCGAACTCCTGAGGATCGATATTTGCTGGACGGGTCACGCTGAGATATTCAACCATTTCTGAGATGCGCCAGCCTTCTAGGAATCTGATATCAACTTCTTGTATCCCTGCCTGCGAAAGCGTTGTGGCCAGATCTGGAATCGTCATGTCCGGGCTAAGACGATAGTTACCGATTTCCATTTGTCCATCAAGTCCGACATAGCGGACGTATCTTACGAAAAGCTCTACATCGTCTATCAGACCCGCCTTTCGTAGATTGGTAGCAATAATCTCAGCGGTCTCTCCGGGTGCAACGACAAAGGTCAACTTCTCTTCTTCTGAACCTCCGGATGATTTCAGGGCATCGACGTTTAATGCGAGGTAGGATTCGAGGTATAAAAGCTCAAGTGGATTTAGACCTACCGCTCCTCGGTTTAGCTCGGCTATTCCTCCAAGACGGACTTCCTGCCATCTGGATAAAAGAAAAACGAAGGCTACGAGACACGCTGAAACAGCTACCAGAAGTACTGCCAGTCCAGCAACCCATCTTAGTGGGCTATTCTTTTCCTGGTCTGGTTCGCTAAAAGTCTTCATTCTCTAGAGATGGATCTTCAGAACGGTTGGATTCAAGATATGATTGAAGGATGAACGCAGCAGCCACCGAGTCAACCCTTTCTCGACGCCGATTCTGACTGTAACCCCGGGCGCGCATGCTTGCCTCCGCGTCGACTGTAGTAAGTGATTCATCCCAGAGTTTGACCTGAATTCCGAGAGCGTCCGCCAGCGACGATGCATAATCCCGCGCCCAGGCCGCTCGGGTTCCTTCCTCACCCGAAGGCAAGGTTGGAAGACCAACTATGATACAGAATACGTTATTTTCCCCGGCAATGTGACCAATCTTGTCAAAATCCGATTGCCTGGATGATCGCTTGATGACTCCAAATCCGGAAGCTATCGTCCAAGAGGGATCGCTCAGGGCAATACCGATGCGTTTATCCCCGAGATCGATTGCCATTATCCGGGACGATGAAGAACGATTCATGATCTCAACCCCAAACTACCGAATGCCATGGTGTTTTCTAACCTAGCTTCTTTTTGTATCACATTCTCCCAGAGGACTCCCCTACGAGTTGCCAACATTTCCCTTACAAGTGCGGCGAGATGCAGCGTCAGATTTAACTTGACGCCATTTCAGCAGGAGATTAGGTTTCGACCTCTGTTTGGATTCGGATGGGAAGATACGGAATTCGGTTGAACCAGCTCGGCCAGGTTTGGATTCTGGGATATTCCCTCAGAGGAAGCTGTTCATATAAATAGGCCTGGGCCTGACCCCTTTCCTGCCCGGCTATGCGATCTATGGGGCTGTCCAGGCCTAGTCGAGCGGCTATTTGACCTTCTCCAATCATCTCGAAAGTCACACGACCCTCAGCATCAACGCCCAACACCTTGCCGCTTCCAAACTGGAGGCTGTCGGGCACCAGCTCATAGCCAGCCAATACTGACGATGCCAGATCATCATAGACCAGTTCAATCGCCTGGATCTCGTCGACGGCCGTTGCCTCCATCGCCACCCGAATATCCACCGCCAACCTATTGGTCTTTTCCCCTGGGAAATGGGAGTACGTTTCATGAAGCAAATGGACGACACGCAAGGAGTCCGCTGCAAGGAACTCGTTGTCCGCAAGCATGCCCTCCATCTCTCTGAGAGCCAGAGTCTTCATCTGATCCATGACTTGGGCATTTAGTCGTTCGACATCGGCATCACTCACGGCTAATTCCTGGCGAACAGTTCCTCCTCCGATCTCCGTCAGATTTCTAACCTCCAACTGGAGTGATAACGAACCCTCAATTCGGTTAACCAGATTGGCGTCCACGTTGCCGCTAAGGCCCGGATCAATGGCTACTACTTCGACCTCGACTAAAGCCCCGGGACCTTCCGGTACGTTCACGCTTTCCATCGTTTGAAATACCGCTCGTTGCCCAGCTGAGGTAGTCACCCTAGTCCCGGCCGGGACCGTAACAGGCCGGTCAATCTGATTAACAAAAACCACGGACCCTCTTGCGGGCGTATTAGGTACTTCGATTACTCCGCTAGTATCCACCTCCGCTTGCCATTCTTGAACGGATCCAACAACCCGGCCCGGTACAGACGACCCGCTAAAATTAACGGTCTCAAGTTGTGGATCGGCAACGATCTGGCGGGTGATATTTATCGGTTGAAGGTCTGGCTTGAAAGTAACAACGGCGCCCGGTATTGCGTAGACAGCGGCAACAAATAGAAAGGCCAAGGTCAGAATATAGACCGTGATGGCGAGATAACGTAGTACCCATCGTTGCCATTGAGGTCGAACCTTCTTCCGGCGCTCAATTTCCCGGCGATCCTCCCTCTCTAGTTTTACTGGTCGGGCAATATAATCGCTCCGGCGCCGGCTTAGCCACCACCCTCGCTTACTCCTCGCACTGTCCTTCACAGTTCGAAAAACAGGAAATCCGAGGGACTTGGCTTGACCACTCACTCGGGAGTCGATAGTGACAAGACCAACTTCGAGGCGCAGATCTTCAGCGTAGCGGCGAAGAAGCGCCAAATCGAGGTATTCTGTTAGGAGATTCCCATGATCCGGTAGAACGAGTACGACACGCTGCTCCCGAACCCAATCTAGCCTGTCCCGGATTGAGACGATGTCGTCTTCTGCGTCGAGATTAATAGTCCGAATGCCCATCAGTTGACGCTGTCAGCCACCCGTTGGCCTAGTCATCGCATCTTCAAGCAGCTTTGGTACTAAATCCAACGCCTCCTGTATTTTAGACACGTCTTTGCCCCCGGCTTGGGCCATAGTAGGTCGACCGCCGCCACTACCACCGACTATGCCCGCGATGGGTCTGATCAACTTCCCGGCGTCTACACCGAGCGGTACCAGTCCTTCGGTCACAACTACCACCAATATCGGCCTGTCATCGTGAATGGAAGCAAGAACAGCCATACCGTTGTCGACCCTATCACGGAACCAATCCGCCATTTGGCGGAGATTATCCATGTCAGCACCTTCAACGATACCCCTCATCAGGGATACGCCATCGATGCTATCCATCGTTTCAAGAAGTACCGAGAAATGTTCGCGCGCCTGCTGCAGGCGAGTCTGGGCGAGTTCTTTTCTCAGTTCTCGCGACTCGGCTAGGAGCGCGTCAATCCGAGTTTCCAATTCCAGGACGGGGCTACTCAGCCTATTGGAGATACGATTTAGTGTTGCCATTCTATCGCGAACGAACGTCAAAGCTCCCCGTCCCGTAACCGCTTCAACACGTCTTAAACCTGCCCCAACTGCCTCTTCCGCGGTAAACCGGAATAGGCCTATATCTCCCGTGGCTCTGACGTGGAGACCGCCGCAAAGTTCGAAGCTATAAAGTCCATCATCGTCACCTATCTGAATCGTGCGCACGACGTCACCATATTTTTCGCCAAAAAGAGCCATGGCTCCTTGGCTAATCGCGTCTTCGCGGGCCATATGCAGGGCCGACACTTGCCTGTTTGAAACGATGGCTTCATTTATCGCCGCCTCGATCTTATCGAGTGTCTCTTCATCCACCGCTTCCCCATGGGAATAATCGAATCGCAATCTATCCGGAGCAACGAGTGAGCCTTGTTGAGTTACGTGTTTACCTAAAAGAGCCCTCAACTCTCTATGAAGGATGTGAGTGGCAGTGTGGTTTCGACGAATATCCCATCGTCGTTCATTGTCCACCGCTAATTGAACCAGCTCTCCAACCACAAGTCTGCCAGCTTCTACTACGCCTGCGTGGGCGATGAGCCCAGGTACTGGCATTTTGGCATCTGTGACGCGCAGAACGCTATCTTTCTCGATGACCTGAATCGTGCCAATATCACTTACTTCACCGCCAGCCTCGATATAAAAGGGCGTCGCCAAGGTAACAATCTCTACTTCATCACCGCAAATAGCTCTGTCAATTCGTTGACCATCTTTGATGATTCCCACAATTCGAGACTCCATCCGAGCCCCTGAGTATGGATCGTAATCGATCCCGGTGTTATCGAGCCATCCATGATTGACCAATTCATTTAGCAATTCAGCGTAAAGACTGTCCTCTGTGTCATAATGTCCAAATGCGCCGGCGCCACTGGCCTCGGCGTGAGCTGCGCGAGCGGCTTCAAAACCATCCTCATCAACAAGCACACCACGCTCGCCAGCGACATCCCGCGTTATCTCAAGAGGGAGACCATGGGTTGCATAGAGATCAAATGCCACATCTCCCGGAACTATCCCCTCGTGAGCCTGATGAAGATCGACTAGAAGATCATCCAACTGGCTCAATGCTACATCCAGCGTTCTTGCAAACCTCTTTTCTTCCATTATTATCGTTTGCAGAACATGATCACGATGGGTTATCAGCTCCGGATAAATCGGACCCATTTGGTCGATATACACGTCGGCAATTGCTGAAAGAAACGGGGATGTAAATCCGATAGACCTTCCGAATCTCGCCGCCCTTCGAATAATCATTCTCAGGACATAACTCTTTCCAACGTTACCAGGAAGAACGCCATCGGCGATAAGAAACGCCGCAGCCCTTCCGTGATCGGCAATGACCCGGTAACTAGTCTCGTGGAGAAGGCGTTCCTCTTCGCTATCACCAAGCAATTCCCGGATGCGATGCATCGCAGAGTAAAACAAATCTGTATCGTAATTAACGGGCTGTTGCGTGACAACCGCGGTGATCCGTTCCAGCCCCATCCCGGTATCCACGCCTGGTTTTGGGAGAGGTGCACGGTTTCCTTGCTCATCTTGGTTATACTGCATAAAAACCAGGTTCCAGATTTCGAGCCAGCGACCGCAATCGTTATCCAACTGGACGCCACAATTAATCTCATCGCACGTGCAGTGTTCCGCTCCCCAGTCGTAGTGCACCTCACTCGTTGGGCCGCATGGTCCAACATCACCCATCATCCAAAAGTTGGTCTTTTCTCCCATTCTAACAACTCGCTGGGGTGGAACTCCGATTTCATCAACCCAAATGTGGAAGGCATCATCATCCTCGATATGAACGGTATACCAAAGATCTCTCTCTGATATCTCGCATACTTTCGTGAGAAAGTCGAATGCAAAACGGATGGCGCCTGATTTGAAATAGTCACCAAAGGAGAAGTTGCCAAGCATCTCGAAAAACGTATGGTGACGCGGAGAAGGTCCAACATTTTCAAGATCGTTGTGTTTACCCTGCACTCTCATACACTTTTGTGACGACGCGGCCCGTCTGTATGAACGGTTTTCCTTACCAAGAAACGTATCCACAAATTGGTTCATTCCCGCATTGGTGAAGAGAAGCGTTGGGTTGTCATAGACAGGCAAAGGCGAGCTGGGCACGACACGGTGGCCCATCTCCTCAAAGAAATCCAAAAACGCCTGTCGAATCTCGGTGCTATTTGTCGGTTTCATCAGTTCTCTCTAGATCAGCATTTTCGAATAGTGCCAGCTCGTTATATAAAGTAAATCGTCCCGGAATCAGACTTTGAAATCGATATAAACAGAACCACGTATTTCTGAGTAGCCCGTTTGGCGATTGTACGGAGAAAGGCCCTCAACGTCCATAGCCAGAGAAAGCAGGTCGGCGATCGGGTGAATGATGTCCTAGGCTTTGCTTGCTAAGGCACTCGCAACGACCCGAATTGTCGATTATCTTAGGGTAGTCCGCACGAGGTCAATTTTATCATTGGCCCCCTAGATTCGCACCTGCTGGCAGCCGATTACGTATAGTAATTAGTGAAGCATGAGAGCGCCGTGTTGACAGATTAAGGCCAGCTATCACATTTAGTCTTCGGTATGGGTTTATCCACGTGATAACCAGGGGCGCTTGGCTCTTTTAAGCGACAGAGGCATCTTCGTTTGGGTTGAAGTCCTTACGCATTATCCGCCAGGCTGGGGCGTTGCCGTGGGCGTCTTGTATGATTCAGTGACAATCTCGACAACGGTCAGTTTTCCTGATTCAACCTCGACTTCCTGATTGTAGGTAACTCCTTGGAGCGAGACGATTAACTCATATTGCCCGGGCTCCATGTCGCTGATGACGAAGTTCTCGGCGAGACGTTCGTCTGGATTTACGAGCAGCTCTGGATCGCCTAAGTATGTCCAGCTGGTATGGTTGCTTGTTCCATCTGACCGGCCGATCGCCGTTAGGGTGACGCCTTGCCATGGCCGACCACCAGGATCGACGAGCCGCCCGGCTATCAGGCCTCGAGTTGTCGGAGGTGGAAGCCACAGCAATGGATTCCTTGTCGCTCCGAAAGTATTCTCGCCAACTCGCACTTCGAAGTGCAAGTGCGGCCTGGTTGCCGCGCCACCGACGCCGACTTCCGCGACCGTCTCCCCTCTCTCCAAGCTCTGTCCTACTTCTACAGATACATTCTGGACATGTCCATAAAGGACGAATACCGGCTCACCTTGCCATCGATCGTCCAATTCGATAACTACAAGATGACCGTACCAATCGCATCGCCAACCATAGAGAGCCGTTGAGTCGTCTCCAGCAACAACAACTGTTCCATCGGACGCTGCAAGGATTGGCGTGCCCTGGGGCTCAGCCATATCAATACCATTGTGGATAAGATATCTCCCACCGACATCGTATCCATATGGGAACCATTCAGTGATCAGGAATCGATCTCCACCCTCGAATAGTTCTGTCAACCAAAAGTGATCAGTCTTCTCCGGATCTGGTGCGGGCCAGGACGTTCCGCTCAGATAGTAATGATAATAATCCGGTTTTGCCGGCGAAGGTTCAGGGCAAGTTCGATCAACGGCATCGCTACTGGCATATAGGTTAACGGTTGGCCCTGGCGATGGCGTTCGTATCGGCGGTGTCGGCGATGGGAACAGTCCGGTTACCTGGACTTCTGCTGAGGGCGTCTCCCGCGCATCAACTGGCTCCGGGGTTGATTTCTCTTCCTGCTCCACCAAGCTACCGAGAGGTGTATCTTTTGCCCGGGGCGTTGTTGCGATTGGAGAAATCGTGGGCACATCTGCTTCGGTGACAGTAGCGGTCTTAATGGGGTCCAGCCCTTCAGGAGTCGGTGTTAATGAAGTTGCATCCACGACTTCTACGCGATGCATGTCGCGATTCTGCAGCAGCCATCGTGCCAGAACGAGGATTACGAGCAGCAGAATTACGGCAGTTAGTATTAGGCGGAGATTACGCATATTTACTTTGATCCAGGTCGTTATTGTCCTCATGCGAACCACGTGCGTCAACATCGGGCATCGCGTAAATCCTTGACAGGAGTTCCTTCAATCATATAATTCTGCCAACCGAATATCTTGACCGCCGGGAGGAGTAGGCGGATTGGACGCTGGTAGAGAAAGGTGGCCATCGGCTGAAAGCCACCGATAGAGTTCCTGCGCTGAATGTCGCCCGGCAAGAATGCCGAAGAAACCGTTCATATTTTGAGCGAGAGTAGAACGGCACGGGTAGGCCCGATATAGCCTCGACCTGATGTTTGTCGGGTTAGTAAGAGCGCCAATGCGATAACGCTTGGCGAAGCGAGGTGGTACCGCGGTAGGTCGCCAAGGATGTGTGGCCCTTTCGTCCTCATATTGGACGGAAGGGTTTTTTGTTTTTTGAGAGATGCGATGGACGCGAGAGGGAATTAGATGAGCTTATCAAAACGATACATACCAGGAGCGAGTGAGCCGGCACTGATGAGACAGTGGCAGGAGAATGAAACCTACCATTTCCAGCAGGATTCTGATGAACCCACCTACACAATCGACACACCTCCTCCAACGGTATCTGGCAAACTGCATATGGGCCATGTTTACTCGTATAGCCACGCTGATTTTCTCGCCCGCTTCTGGCGTATGAACGGGCGCAATGTCCTTTATCCAATGGGGTACGATGACAATGGGTTGCCAACGGAACGACTGGTCGAGCGCTGGCTGAACATCCGGGCTACCGAGGTTGGGCGTCAAGTATTCATCAAGAAGTGCCTCGAGGTTAGCGAGGAAGCGGAAAAGGATTACGAAACAATGTGGAAACGGCTCGGACTTTCTATTGATTGGCGATATACATATAGAACGATCGACGAGAATTCACGCAAACTATCTCAGCTATCATTTATCGATCTGTACGAGAAAGGGCTTGCCTATAGAAAGCGAGCTCCGACCATATGGTGTCCCGAATGCGGAACTGCCATTGCCCAGGCTGAACTCAACGATATGGATCGCTCCAGCGAGTTCGTCACCTTGAAGTTTCAATTGGACGATGGGACTACCTTGCCAATAGCCACCACGCGGCCTGAACTGTTGCCGGCCTGCGTCGGTGTGTTTGTGCACCCCGATGATTCGCGATATAAGCACCTCCTCGGTCGCCAGGCACACGTTCCATTCTTTGGTCAAGTTGTACCAATTCTCGAGGATTCCGAGGCTGATCCAGAGAAAGGAACAGGTGCGGTCATGTGCTGTACCTTTGGCGACACGACTGATGTCGCTTGGTGGTTTAAATACGACCTGGAGTTAATTGAGGTGGTAGGCCGAGATGGCATGATGACTGGCGCAGCGGGTGCATTCGAGCGCTTAGCCATAGATGAAGCGCGTATTGAGATTAAGGTTGCCCTCGAAGAAGGGGACTTCCTATTGGGTAGAGAGCCGGCAGAACAATCTGTACGGGTGCATGAACGCTGCGATACGCCAGTCGAATATGTTGTCGCTTCTCAGTGGTTCATTCGTGTGCTCGAATACAAGAAAGAATTGATCGATGCCGCGTCCAAGGTATCTTGGTACCCTGCCCATATGCAAACTCGATTCCGGCAGTGGACCGAGAACCTAAACTGGGACTGGTGCATATCACGGCAGCGTTATTTCGGCGTCACCTTCCCGGTATGGTATTGCAGAGAGTGCGGTGAGGTTCATTTAGCTGAGAGAAGTGAGCTTCCAGTTGATCCGACGGTCTCCATGCCGAACAGCCAATGTTCATGCGGTGGTTCTCAATTCATCCCCGAGGAAGATGTGATGGATACATGGGCTACTTCGTCTCTTACGCCGCAATTAGTGGCCTGGTGGTTGGGACAAAGTGGATTCGATGGACAGACTTTTATGCCGATTTCTGTCCGACCGCAAGCGCATGATATCATCAGAACCTGGGCCTTTTACAGTATCGTAAAGGCCTACCATCACTTTGGCGAAATACCTTGGCACGAGGCGGCTATATCAGGCTGGGGATTGGCGGCGCATGGGGCGGGGAAGATTAGTAAAAGCCGTGGAGGTGGTCCCACACCGCCAATGGAGATGTTGGAGCAGTATTCAGCCGATGCTGTTCGTTACTGGGCCGCAAGCACAGCCCTTGGAAAAGATGCGATCATCAACGACGAGAAGATAATGGCTGGCTCAAAACTGATAACTAAGCTGTGGAATGTAGCTAGGTTTAGCAGTCGATTTTTCGATACAGAATTCCTCTGGATTACTCCTCCCCAGTTATCGGCGGCCGACCGGTGGCTATTGTCTAGATTACAGAAACTAGTCAGACGAGTCACGGAACAATTCGTCAAATATGATTACGCAACAGCAAAAAACGAAACGGAAGTCTTTTTCTGGAATGATCTTGCTGACAACTATCTGGAGATGGCAAAGCGCCGGCTTTATGATGAGGGCGACCCAGGGAGAGATGGCGCTGTGTTCACGTTACAGCAGGCACTACTTACTACTCTTAAACTGTTCGCGCCATTTCTTCCCTACGTCACTGAGGAGATCTACAGCCAAGTGTTTGCCGGCGAGGATGGGTCTTCTTCTATCCACCGGTCGACTTGGCCCGAGGTGCATGAAGAGTTTATCGACGAACGGGCTGAAGAAACGGGTGCAATTCTCGTCCACGTTGCTACGGCCGTTCGCCGGTATAAAAGCAATGCGGGATTATCACTGGGAACGGAATTGTCCAGATTGGTCATATCCGGTGCTAGCTCAGAGCAGCGTGATGAGATCCGTCTGGCCGAAAGCGATCTGCTCAGCATTACCCGGGCTAGTGAGCTTAGAATTATCGAAGATAGTTTGCCCGAGAGCGACGTCCTGGAGGTGATTGGTTCAATCCATATATCAGTGCAGGCTTAGAGAGATCTGCAGTCAATCTGCATCCAATCAGGTTTAGCTATTACCCATTGTGATGCGGTCAACTTTCCCACCAATAGTTCTTTGCTGAATACGTATTCTGCTGTCCGGATAAGGAGACATGAGTTATGATTGCGGCGCAGGTACACAAGATGGAGGAGTGCCTTTCATCCGATGAATCAGAACCGCAAACAAGGAGCATAACGTGTCGATCAATAAGGCGATGATTGAACCCTTTAATGCGCAGATAAAGAGCGAATTTGGAGCTTCTGCCCAGTATATCGCGATAGCTGCCCATTTCGACGACTTGAGCCTGATTGAACTAGCCAAGTTCTTTTACCGACAGTCTGAGGAAGAGCGTACGCACGCAATGAAATTTATCCACTTTATGCTGGAAACTGGCGTTAAGCCAACCATTCCAGGCATACCAGCACTTAAGAATGATTTTGATAGCCCTGCCGACGCTATTCAATTTGCACTCGACCAGGAAAGTATGGTAACGGACCAGATTAATAACTTGGTTAGCTTATCGATCACTCATGCCGACCATAGTAGTAACAACTTCCTCCAGTGGTTCGTAACTGAACAGGTTGAGGAAATGGATACGATGAGTACGTTGCTTCAAACTATCAAATTAGCGGGAGATAACCTGCTTCTCGTCGAAGACTTCGTGAGACGGAACCCACAACACGCTGGCGAAGCGCTGGCAGCCGAATAAGACTGATCCAACAAAAGACAGCCAGCGGTCCTATGACAACTGGCTGTCTTCTTGATCCTGCTTAATCGGTTAGTCTACCTTCCGGTAGGCTCAAACTCTCGTATATCGCACCTACAAACCTTAGACACTCAACCCAACTGATGAAATTCAAAATATGAGGTTGAATCCAACTGGTTTACAGTCTGCGCCACCGAGCTTTTAGTATCTAGAATAATCCAACGACCTTTCCGTCGTCGTCAATGTCGACGTTGAGAAATGCGGGCCGGCTTGGGAGTCCTGGCATCGTGCGCATCTGGCCAATCAGGGGATAGATAAAACCTGCACCGACCGAGGCCCGAACCTCTCTCACTGGTAGGATATAGCCGGAAGGCGCACCCTTCACCGATGGATCGTGCCCGATGCTAAGATGTGTCTTGGCCATACATATTGGTAGTCCACCGAAGTTATTCGCTTCGTAGCTCTTTATCTGCCGGTTAGCCAATGGCTCGTAGACAACTCCGTCCGCGTTGTAGATCTCTTTGGCGATAATTTCGATTTTCTCTTTGATGCTGAGATCCAGCGGGTATAGGAACTTGAAATCGGACGGTTTCTCACATGCGGCGACAACAGCCTCGGCCAACTCAGTAGCGCCATCGCCACCATTCGTCCAGTGATCGCTCATGGCAGCCGTCTCTGCGCCGGCTTCCTTAGAAGCTTGTCGAACTAGTTCAACCTCAGCCAGGGTATCAGCGCTGAATTTATTCACCGCGACAACTACCGGAACGCCAAATAGTTTAGCATTTCGGATATGAGCTTGCAGATTCGGCATGCCAGCTTCCAGCAAACCGAGATTTTCTTCGGTGTAGGCGGGATCTAACGGACGGCCTGGAATAACTCGCGGTCCGCCACCGTGCATCTTTAGCGCTCGAATTGTGGCAACCATCACGATGCAGTCAGGCGTCAAGCCGGAGTAACGGCATTTGATGTTTAGGAACTTCTCCATGCCGATATCTGCACCGAAGCCGGATTCGGTAACCACATAGTCACCGAGCTTCAACGCAACCTGATCGGCGACGATCGAGGAGTTGCCATGGGCGATATTGGCAAACGGACCGGCATGGACAAACGCTGGTTGTCCTTCTAGCGTCTGCATCAAGTTCGGATGGATAGCATCCTTCATCAATACGGTCACAGCTCCGGCAACACCTAGATCCTCTGTTGTGATCGGCTTGCCCGTAGTGCTTGTACCGATGACCATCTTTCCGCATCGCTCGCGCAGGTCTTTCAGAGCTGAGGAATAATCTTCGCCTTTGATTAAGGCTAGGATGGCCATTATTTCGCTAGCGACGGTAATATCGAACCCACCTTGGCGAGGACGGCCGTCCCATTTTCCACCCAATCCCAAAATGATGTTGCGAAGCGCGCGTTCGTTTACATCCATAACGCGGCTCCAGGTGATATTGTAAGGATCGATATTTAGTCTCTCTAAGTCCATCTCGGCTAACTGATCGTCGCTCAGCCGGGATTCATGGAACCAGCGCGAATCTACTGCCGCAGCAACGAGGTTATGGGAGGCAGTTATGGCATGAATATCACCGGTTAAGTGGAGGTTGAAATCCTCCATGGGAATAACCTGGCTATAGCCGCCACCCGCAGCCCCACCCTTAATCCCGAAGGTTGGACCTTGGCTGGGTTGTCGAATGCATGCGATTGAGTTTTTTCCGATGACGCCCAATCCCTGGACCAGTCCAATGGCGGTTGTCGTCTTTCCCTCACCCAACGGTGTTGGCGTGATGGCCGTGACGTCAATATATTTGCCGCTTGGACGGTTGGCAAGTTTCTTCAATACATCCAAATGGACTTTGGCTTTGTACCGGCCAAACTGTATAAGGTCCTCTTCCTCAATTCCTAACTCCTGGGCTATCTCAGTAATGGGTCGCTGTTCTGCTGCTTGGGCGATATCCAAATCGGACGGGACGGGAAACTGACGCTTGATCTTGCTCATGGGTCCTCCTAAATCAATTCCAATATATGCAGGCTTTTCTGATATTGACGAAACGCGTGTCAGAATCATCGACAACAGATTCTGGTTGGCTGTTTTTGTCGACAGAATATCCCGGTGGCATAAAGAAATACTTATCTAACAACACTGAAACTGGGCACGAATGAATCCGTAGTGAGGATACACTATTTTATCATAATTGATAGTGAAAAACGTCACATATGATGCTGCTGATTCTCATGTTTGGTGATGAAATACTCCCCCGGATATGCTTTCTCGATCAATTTCTATTGAGAAAGGTAAGTGAGATCTGCCATCATTCTAGACGAAGATCGGCAATTCTTATGATCCATTTGACGACTAGCGGCTAGTTTACTCGGTTAGGGAAGCGAGCGCTGCTTCTGCCATAGTGAAATTGGGGTTTAATTGGAGCGCCCGGCGATACGAGCTTTCAGCACCTCGAATATCTCCCGCTTCGAAAAGTGCATGACCTCTATAGAGATGGGTTTCTTCCACACTTTGGGCTGAGAGGGTTAAGGCGAGAACTTCATCAATCCGACCGACCTCAAGATAGGCTCGATAAGGCTTAAATTGATACCACAACATCCGCCACGGAAGCCCGATCTCGCGAGCTCGATCATAGGCCAGGGCTGCATTATCGTAAAAATCTACTTCGCCCGTGATCTCCCCCAGTACTGTCAAGTTCGTCCCCAAATTGAACCAGGCGAAGGCGTTTTCGGGATCTTGTTCCGTTCTTTCCTGTGCCTTTACAGCCGAACTAAGCCACATTCTATTCAATGAGGCATAATTGTCACCGAGAATCCTTGATAGTTCTTGCGCGTCTTCCGGTCGAAAGACAACGATAAAGGTATTGTTGAAGTGTTCCCAGAGTTCACCCATGGATTCATAACTCTCGTATCGGCCGCTGTCATCCCACGGTCCTTGATACGAATCCATCGTCAAAAAGGTCTGATCTGTGTCGTCGTAGCCAAATAGAGTCAGGTAGTGACCCATCCAACCTAGACTTTCACTAGGTAGAAATCCTCGCTCAACTATGACTGGAAAACCGCTTGCTAGGAGGTGTTTGAGTAATTCGATGTCTCCCCCACTATAATATTCGGCCCTTAGAGGGGTAGCACTTTGCACGTAGGCAACCATTTCGTCTGGAGAAACGTTACGATCATCATAGCTCGACTTAAGACTATTCCCAACCTCGGTTTGATTCAAACCTTGCTGATGAAAGTTGAGGACCATGGTTAGATTTGCCGGGCCGCAATTATTGAACTGTTGCGCAATCACTTCCATCCCTTCAAGCCGCACTATTGGGGGGATCGTGGGCGTCGCGGTTGGGCTGGAGGTTGGCGTTGCTGTCGCTGTAGCGGTTGCTTTGGCTGTGGCAATTGCCACTGGTGTGAATGTCGGTGGAAGCGTTTCATTAACCAAGGGTCGAGGGGTCGGAATAATCGTCGGCGTAGAAGTAGGGAAGTCAGGCAAAACGACCGCCGTCTGAGAATCTGCCGGAGCACGAAGTGGTGCTGGAAGGGCAGTCGGAATCGGGGTTGTCAGGAAGGTTACCACATCTTCGGGAAGGCGCAGTCGAATCTGCAAGGGTACCAATCCAAAAGGATCTGGAAGCATCCACCAAGTGAACGAGAACAAGGCGACGGATGTTATCGTTACCGCGGCGATGATAAAAGCAAGCCTCCGCCATTTCATGGCATCATTCTACTGCAAGCACCGTGATGGAGACCACATCTTTCATAATACGATGTTGCGGTAGGGCGGCGAGTCGTTATTATATAATCGACTCAATTTATCGTCGTAAGTACATAAGAACGAATCCGCCGATGGATGTGGCCAGAGTTAAGAATCGCCAACGAGTTGACATAAAGCTTCTGGCGATCGCCATTTTCGTTCTTCTGGCCTGCCTCGTCTACCCCATTTACTACTCTTTCCAATATTTCGATTCCGGCTTTACCTTAAACTCGCGCTGGGTGGTCATTGAAGTGACCTTGTGCAGCGATTATCCTGAATTCTGTGAAGGGCAGGAACCAAAGATTCGCGTGGGTGACCGCATTACCCAGATCGGGGAGTTCACTTTCGAGGACTTCGAAAGCAACCGGAACCTGTCACTATATGGAAGTACTCCCCCGGGCGGATCCATAGCCATCGTCTTCGTTCGGAATGGCAACCAGTATACAATCCTGTGGGAGATTCCTCCACAGAGTATTTTCGAGCAAATAGAAAGTCTGGTCGCGCCCATATTGGTCTTTGGACCCTTCTGGCTTGCTGGCACAGTGATCCTGATGTTTATGTGGCCTCATTCAAGCCAATGGCGTCTACTCGTGCTCATGAATTATTTGACCGCCTTCTGGCTCGCCACGGGCGTCTATTCTAACTATCGGGTGCTCTATTCGTCGATTCTGTTGCACGCCGTAAGCTGGCTGTTGCTACCAGTCTACCTGCATTTACATTTGATCGTACCTGGGCCCATAACCAAGCGGAGCCTGAAGAATGCCTTAGCAGCTCTATATGGCGGGGCTGTTCTTCTGGCGTTCCTTGAGTTGGCACAGATTTTGCCACAATTTGCTTACGCCATAAGCATTATGGTGATAGCCTTTGGTAGTATCGGTCTTCTTGCGTATCGTATTTTGAGCAGGCATACGTCGCCATCTGATAAAGTGGCGGCGCGATTGATGGTCGCTGGTATAGGTTTGGCCTTTGGACCAGGTATCATGATCTGGTTGTTGCCCACCCTATTGGAGTTGAGCACGCCGGGTGTTCTGGCTACAAGCATTGCCCTCTTGGCATTACCGATGCTTCCTCTCTTCTATACCTATGCCGTGTTCAAACGCCGTCTTGGAGTATTTGAGGTCCGTCTTAATCGCCTCTTAACCATTTATTCTCTCTTCTTCGTCTATCTACTGATTCTGAGCCTGGCGCTCCTATTTGGAGGCTCAATCCCGACCCTTGGGGATCAGGTTTTTTCTTTCTATCTATTGGTAATTCTTGCCGTGATTCTGGCAGTCATGCCATTGCAAGAACAGTTTAGGCGCAGAGTAAATAAACTGGCATATGGCATCGAATTCGATCCTGATGATCTCTATCATGTCTATGCAAGCGAAATCCCCGCCGCCGTTGATAGGGATTCCCTCGTTTATATTCTGGCAGACGAGATAATACCCTCGTTAGGTATCCACCAGTCCGCACTATTTATTTATGAGGGTACAGGTTATGTGCCGATCTATGAACGTGGCATAGCGTTCGATCATCCATCCTATAGCGAAACAGACCTGGTCACACTCATCTCCAGATCAGGTGTATATCATCCTCCAGATATTGACGAGACACTGGAACAGGCAAGGGAGTTCGCGTGGGTAAGACTGACATTGACCCTCGAAAGACGAACAGAGACTATTGGGCTATGGCTATTTGGGAAACGAGATCCTGACGATTTTTACGCTCAAAAAGATATCGAACTATTGAGTAGCTTGGCCAAACAGGTCGCCGTGGCCATTGATAACATGCGTCTCATTGAGACAGTGCAAACCGAGCTAGTGGAACGAGAACGAGCTGAAGAAGCCTTAAAGAGTTACGCCGACCGTCTCCAATTAATGCGCGAGATCGATCAGGCTGTTCTTGAGGTCAGTTCTCCTCAGGAAATAGCTCAGGCTGCGTTGGGAAGGTTGAGGAAACTGATACCTTTCACGCGAGGCAGCGTCATCTATTATGAGCCAGCAGCAAGTGAAGCCGAACTACTAGCCGTATCTGGTCAAGCGCAGGACAAGCTTGGAGTTGAATTGCGGATTCCCCTTGATCTCTTCACAATGAGGGAGGATATAGAAAACGGTGTTGTCTGGATGATGGATGATATCAGGCTGCTACCTGAGGACTCACCATTCACCCAGACTCTCCGAGTTGAAGGAATTAGGGCCGTAATGGCCGCCCCACTTATGGCTTCCGGTGAATTAATTGGATCACTAAACTTGGGATCTAATAAGGCGGCGGGTTTCGATCTGGAACATTACGATATTGCCAAGGAAGTTGCCAACTCCTTGGCCATCGCCATTCATAGTGCGAGATTGCTAGAGACAGTAACTGGTTATAGTGATGAGTTGAAGCGATTGTCGACCCGTCTCATCAACATTCAAGAGGAAGAGCGCAAGCATATCTCGTATGAACTACACGATGAGATCGGACAGGTTCTTACAGCAATCATCTATAATCTCGCTACTGTCCGTCGGGATATGCCTGACTCAATCCTAATGAATACTGAGGATAGATTGTCCGATACCGAGGATCTTGTGCGCCAGGTTATGGATCGGATAAGAAGCATGTCACTTCAACTCCGTCCCAGCATGTTACAAGACCTCGGTCTCATACCCACCTTGAGATGGTACATTAATCAATATGGTAATCGGATGAATGCGGACGTCGAATTTAAGACCAAGAATTTCGAAGCCCAATTGCCGGAAGCCATCGAGACGACTCTATATCGGTTTGTGCAGGAAGCACTCACGAACGCTGCACGTCACGCGAGTGCAGAAAAAATCACCGTCTCCCTCGCAGATGACGGCGGAATCATTCGGGCGATCGTCGAGGATGATGGGATAGGATTTGACCCAGAAGGAGCATTTCTCTTCCAATCGTCTCTGTCAGGTACCGGACTGCTAGGAATCAGAGAAAGGGTGTCTGCACTGGGCGGCCACGTGGAAATCGAGGCAGCTATCGGCCAAGGAACAAAGCTGATAGCTGAGATTCCATTAACGGAGTAAGATGAGAAGAATTAAGGTTTTGCTTGCAGAAGACCATACATTAGTCAGGAAGGGGTTGAGGGCGCTGCTTGACGAAGCAGAAGAAATTCAGGTTATCGCCGAGGCGTCAGATGGGCGAGAAGCGGTAGCCAAGGTTGAGGAGTTTCGACCGGACGTTATTCTGATGGATATCTCTATGCCTTTGCTCAATGGACTTGAGGCAACTCGGCAGATTTGCGAACGAATCCCCGATGCAAGCATTCTAATACTGACTGTACACTCAAATGAGGAGTATATTCTCCAGGCATTGCGGGCCGGGGCGGCGGGTTATCTTCTCAAGGAAGCTGCGCCGACCGACCTCATTCGGGCGATTAGGGTCGTACACCGAGGAGAAGCCTTTTTGAGTCCTACTATCTCCCGCAGCGTGATCAGAGACTACGTGGAGAAAACGAATTTATTAACAGGGGAGACGAGCTACGACAGGCTCACGAATCGCGAACGGGAAGTGCTGCAGTTAATCGCCGAAGGACATCCGATCAAAGACATCGCTACCCACCTTTCGATCAGCGAAAAGACGGCAAGAACTCACCGACGGCATCTAATGAATAAGCTGGACATCCACAACACGGCCGCGTTGACTCTCTACGCCCTTCGTCACGGCCTTATCGCCCTCGACTGATCGAATCGATGCATGTCATGTGAGCGTTTTTTCCCCTCAATATCAGCATTTCGCTCACTGCGCGCCAGAAGACAAACGTTTATGATATGGGTTGGCACTATATACAAGCTGATCAATTCGGACCGCGTCGCTTAAAACGCCTGATCACTTGCACTACTACCAAGATGCATGGCCGGGCAACCAATTGTCTTTGGCGTCTCTGGAAGGGCAAATCGCAAACCTGATCGGACGCGAATTCCGAATAGAACTCGTCGAGTGCAGAAGAAGGTGTCGGTTTAGCGATAAACGTTTGGGGGATATTTCGGGGGGGAGCCAAACGGGGCAATAATAGCTGTTCTCTTATGTAAACTATACTTCGTGTGTGTCTGGATCACTGGATGTTCGCCGCCCTCCTTAGATTATGACGTTCAATTTTTGCCTTCGCGTGCATAGAGACGATCATTTCTGCCAGGCGCTGAATGGCGGTATGGGTTGCAGGTGTAGGGCGTGGAAATCCTGTTTCTCGCATTGTGACAAGATAGCGGTTGTTGCTTTTACCTTTGATAGTTAGTAATACACGTTGCTCAAGATCGCCTTCGGCGATGTATGTATCTACGACTGCCTGGTCGTATCGGACGGAATGAAAGAAATCAACAAAACGTACTGATACCTGCCCGTCGGTATAGTTGACCGGCTCATATAAATGACCAATCTCCATCAAAGGTAAAGGCGTCGATATTATCACATGAGGCATGTTAAGCTCCTCTAACATTGGAATCTCGTTGCGAGTCGTCACGTCATTTCTTCGCCAGACGAGATGGTGAGACACTCGGCCATCTCTTATGGCCTTGAGTTCGTATTTGGTGCGCACTTTGGGTAGGAAAGTTCTCCAAGCAACCTCGTCTCCCGCCTTTTCGAAGTAGGGGGATTTCAATAATCCGCTATTTATCGATGAGGCATAATCAGCATCGTCCGTGGCGATCTGAATCATGCCGTGTGTTTCTAGTCGTGCTGCCACCAGGTCAAGAAATCTCCTGTTTACGAGGCGTCTATCCTTGTGCGCAGCTTTTGGCCATGGGTCGGGAAAGTTGATATGGATGCTCTGGATGCTGGAATCTGCGCACGTCAGCCAGAAAAACATGAAGGCGCGTGCTCTGATCAGGCGAATGTTCTGAATGCCCGCCTTATGAATTTTAAATGCAGCCTTATCGAGAGCGTGATTTGAGATCTCCAGACCGATGACGTTGGAGTCCGGATTATCAAGGGCTAAACGAGTTAGATAACTAGCGTTGCCGAAGCCGACCTCAACAATCGGCGATTCTGGTCTACCGTATATTTGTCCCCAATCGGTGGGCCAAGGTAATCTCAGAGCGTCAAGTATCTGGTCTGACAACGATCTCGCTCGCTATTCATCCAGTTGATATATGATGAATTGTATGAATACCCACCCTTCCAGACCGCTGGGTGAACGTACTTGTTGCCATTCTGAATGGTCTGTTGGTTCACTCTCATGAAGAACAATCAGCACCGTCTCATTTGGGATTAACTCTAATTGGTCGCCTTCCGGGTCTGGATCGGACCGCAACCAGAGTCCATTGAAGCTGTTGACTAGGGCCGTTTTCGCCAGCAACGTACTCGTTGGAGGTTGGGTTGGCTCATTCACCCTGGTATTCTGTTCATTAGGTGTGGCAAACGTTGCGGGCGTTGCCAGTTCGGTTGCTCTTGTTGGTGGTTCGGAAGGAGAGGGCAACAGCGTACCATCCGCCTCAATCGTTGGGCTAGCAATGCTAGCCCGCGTAACAGTTACGACTGGCTCAATCTCCTCGTCTCGGGGCACAAATCCATAAATCGCGAAAACAATCAGCGCTATAAAAAGCAATACTGCGCTGCGAGTGAATGACACAAGCATCTCACGTCTTACCTCTTGCCTCTCCACCCCATAAGCGCGATCGTATAGACTTGATTTTGCCCGCAGTCCTCGAATGAATAGGATGACAGAGCCGAAAAGGAACAGGCCGGCAATAATCAGGAACAATGTATTCAGTAACCCAGTCAAGACTGCTATCTCTCCAATGTATCAGTCTGATTGCCAGTTGATAAGTCGCTCAGTAGGATCTTCGCTTCTTCCCATAAATCGTCAAGTTCACTGAGACCAAGATCCACAAGGCTCTGTCCCCGGTTCTCGGCCATTAACTCCAAAGCTCTAAACCGGCGTTCAAACCTAGCATTTGCTTCTCGCAAGGCTGTTTCTGCATGTACGCCGAGCCATCTTGCCCAATTTACTAGGGCGAAAAGAACGTCACCCAATTCATCAGAGACCCGTCCAGCCTCGCGTGCTTCACGTAATTCTGATAATTCTTCCTCCAACTTCGCCGCGACTCCTTCAATGGTGGGCCAATCAAAGCCAACGGTTTGAACACGAGATTGTATCTTCTGTGCGCGGGCCAGAGCAGGAAGCATTGAAGGGACATTGTCAAGAAGTGATGACTGTGCATCTTTATAGGCTTTTTCCTCTGCCTTCAATTGCTCCCAGTTCTGCAGAACGTCAGCGGTATCCTCCACCTCTTCATCTCCCCAGATATGAGGATGTCTGCGGACGAGTTTGGCATTGATTTCCGCGATCACCTCACTCAACGTAAATTCCCCCATCTCGCTGGCGATTTGAGCCTGCATAACGAGGTGGTATAGAACATCGCCGAGTTCTTCTCTAATTTCGGACGGATCGTCAGCATCAATCGCCTCAAGAACCTCAGCCACCTCTTCCAAAAAATCCTGTCTAAGGCTTTGCCGTGTTTGCTCCTGATCCCACGGACAGCCATCCGGACCACGTAAAAAGGCGACCGTCTCAGCGAATGATGGCAAGGAGCTAGGGTTCGCCATCGGTGGCACAAACATTGAGGTCAGATGGGAGATACGCTCGCTTCGGTCCATCTCATACAAATGGAGGTTTTCCAGGAGCTGGTTCCTTGTTCCAGCCGCGTGAATTAGAACAACTTCATGATCATCGGGATACATGGCCATTAAGGCAATTTTAACCTCAGAGGCTAAGAATCGATTGTATACCTGTCCGAGTAGTAGCGGGATATCTGTATTTAATGGGGGCTGGGTAAAAGCGGCGATTTGAACCGCATCAAATACTTGAATTCCATCGAGGGCATCGATGTTAAGCGCCGATAGTGACGGCTCGATAAAGCTTATTCCAGGTAAAATCCGAACCTCTATGTCCTGGGCTTGCGCTTCACTAATTATTGCTGAGACCGTTGATTCACCAACTAGGGGATGTCCAGGAACTGCATATATTACCTCTTGATCAGCCTTCCCATAATCCAAAATCGTCGATGCGATTTGCCGGTAAAGCTCACCAAAGTCATGGACACTCTCGTACAGGTGATCGAAACTCCGAATCTCCAGATGTTTGGGCAATTCAGCTACGACTGGATGGTGTTCTGTGCGCAAATACAAGATATCTGTCGAATTAAGCAATTCCCATACTTCACGCGAGAGATGGTTGGCATCTCCTGGTCCCAAGCCAACGATAGTGATCGCCATCTACTCTCCTTCGATTTTTGTCTTCAGACCTGAACGACTTTGCAAGTTGGTTAGCTTTATCCAACCCTCAACCATGATAATCAAATATCCAGGAATAATGCAAAAAGGCGAGACCTAAAGGTCTCGCCTTGCTGTTCACGACCGAGTTAATCTCTATGCATGCCCACGATTAAGCGAAAGGCAAGTGTCTAAAAGATTCCCAGTATAAGACTGGATCCACCAAAAGATGGCTGACTTACCAGAAGGTGGTTGGTTGCTATAGATTAACGCTTTGTGTAAGTTGGCGCCTTACGGGCTCGCTTCAGACCAGGTTTCTTACGTTCTTTTACGCGCGGATCACGGGTCATGTGTCCACCCGTTCGGAGTATGTTTCTAAGATTCTCGTCATATTTTACTAAAGCACGGGCTAAACCAAGTCGGACCGCGTCGGTCTGACCAGTTATTCCCCCACCTTGGACAAGAACTGTTACGTCCACGCTGCCCGCAAGATTCGTGTCACTCAAAGGCGACATCAAAGTATCGACATCGCCGACGCGCGGGAAATAATCATTAACTGTCTTCCCATTGACTTCAAAGTCGCCAGAAGATTGCTCATCTAGATAGATTCGTATACGGGCAGAAGATCGCTTTCTACGTCCGATACCTTCGTAATATTTTCTATCTTCTATCTCCATTTATGCCTTCCTTAACTCTAATGGAACCGGCTGCTGCGCCTCATGGGGATGCTCGGAGCCTGCGTATAGCTTCAGCTTCTTCGCCATATTTCTTCCCAAGCTGTTCTTGGGCAGCATTCCTCGAACGGCCGAATCCAGAACCCTCGTCGGGTGTCGGTCCAATTGGTCTCGCAACGATATCTCGGTCAACCCTCCCATGTAGCCGGAGTGTCGATAGTACTTCTTCTGGTCCAGTCGCCGACCTGTAACCTTGATCTTCTCCGCGTTGATTACGATCACATAGTCACCGCAGTCAACTGAAGGGCTATAGATAGGTTTGTGCTTGCCCTTTATTATCTTCGCAATTTCCGATGCTAGGCGACCCAGGGTCTGGCCCTCAGCATCCACGACAAACCATTGCCGTTCGACCTCGGCCGGTTTTGTAACGTATGTATTATTCATCCTCTAATCTCCTAGCTTTTCCTCATCATAGACCACCGACATCAAGAAAAGCCCACATGCCGGTGCCGTCTTTCCTGCGCGTCCTCTATCTTTGGCGAGAAACGCTTGCTCAAATTCCTTTACGGTCCATGATCCATCGCCAACGGCTTTTAACGTACCAACCAGGCTTCGGACCATCCTCTTCAAAAATGCATTGGCGACGATGTTGAAGATGATCAGATCGTCAATTTGGCGCCACTGAGAGTTGATAACCTCTCGAACCGTGTTCATACCCTGCGGTGGTTGCCCAAAAGTTGAAAAATCATGCAGGCCGAGAATTAATTGCGATGCGTTATTCATTGCATCAATGTCCAGCGCGCGTTTGATGTGCCAGCTATGTAATCGATGGTGCGGGCTACGCACCGGATTGTTGTAAACATTGTACTCGTAAATACGCCTTCGCGCGTCGTATCTTGGATGGAAATCCTCTCGCGCCGCGTTCAACGTCTTAATCGCAATTGTCTTCGCAAGTTTGGCATTTAGGGCTCGATGCAAATCATCGGCCGTATGACTCCAATCGAGATCGAATGCAATCACCTGACCGAGTGCATGGACACCTGAATCTGTCCGTCCTGCATAAAGGATCGTAATCTCGCTTCCGGAGACTTCGGCTATAGCTTGTTCAAGTTCGGACTGAATTGTTGGCCCTTGATGCTGCCGTTGAAAGCCAAAGTAACTTGTGCCGTCGTATTCAACTATGGCACAATATCGCATTGAATACTCTTTCGAGAATGATCACCGATCCATCACCGATCGGCATTATTAGCAGGTCGTTGTTATCGGCCAATTACTCATCCTCAACTAGCATAAGCACAGCCATCTCAGCGTTATCACCTGGCCGCTTTCCCGTTTTCACTAATCGCGTATAACCGCCCGGCCGTTCCGTATACCTTGGTGCGATTTCCGAGAACAACTTCTGCACCACATCGATGTCATAATGGCTGCCGTCTTCGTCTTCGATTGTCTTGAATCGGGCGATACGTGCCGCCGCAAGTCTACGCGCATGAACTTCAGCCGCCGGATTATCCACCCCGGCAGCCAGTCCTCGCTTCGCCAACGTTATCACTTTCTCCGCGGCGGGTCGAAGCATCCGTGCTTTCGCTCTAGTCGTAAGAATCTGTTCATGGCAGATCAAGTCCGAGATCAGATTTCTCCTGAGAGCCTTTCGATGGCTTGAATCCCGGCTTAGTCTGCGGCCGTGTACCCTATGTCGCATAATAAATCCTCGTAATACTGTTGCCTGCAGTGTTATCCCTTCGCCGTAACAAGAGGGATAACTCCGCTACTCTATCTCTGCTGCCACCATATCTTCTTCAGCACTGATCTCGTCGTCGAGATACCCTTTCTCAATTAGTTGAGCTTTTAACTCATGCAGGGATTTCTCGCCAAAGTTACGAATGGCAAGCATCGTCTCTTCACCCTTCTCAAGCATGTCAAGCAATTCACCTACTTTGGTGATGCCTGTTCTCTTTAAGGAATTAAAGACGCGCACGCTGAGGTCAAGCTGTTCAATGGGTGTATCGTATACCTCATTGGGAATCGCTACTTCTACCTCAACCGGTTCGACCGGCAACAGGCTCTCTTCGCTGATGCCCGCAACGGGTCGTAGATGCTGGACCATAATCTGAGCTGATTGAGCAAGAGCCTCTTCAGGCTTAATACTGCCATCGGTCCAGATCTCCATGACGATACGATCGTAATCCGCAACCTGGCCTACACGGGTTTTTTCAACCTCGTAGCCAACTTGCTGGATAGGACTATACAAGGCGTCGACCGGTAGTTCACCAAGCGGTAATCGCCCGCGATCCTCGGCCGGAGAGTAGCCTCGACCAGATTCGGCGGTCATCTCTATTTCTAGAAATGCATCGTCTGAATCTACTGTAAACAGGTAAAGATCGGGATTAATAATCTCTACTTCGGATGGCGCGATAATGTCGGCCGCTGTGACCACACCGGCGCCTCGTACTTCAATTCGCAAACGGGCACTATCGATACCGTGAATTTTAAGCCTTATCTGCTTAACCTGTAAGATGAACTCCATCATATCTTCGCGCACATGAGGTATGGCCGAGAATTCATGAGGAACATCGCTAACACGTATCGATGTGATCGAGGCGCCTGGAAGCGACGCCAATAAAACACGACGCAAGGAATTACCTATTGTCGTGCCATAGCCTCGCTCGAGCGGTCCGATCAAGAACTTGGCGTACTTGCGAGACATGGCCGTACTTTCGATATTTGGCAAAACAAGATTTGTTATCGTCAAGGTATTACCTCCCCAACGGAATAAGAAACATCACAGCGAATTGCTATTGCGCAGAATCACTAATGGATAGTGCGCCAAATACACCTATCGAGAGTAGTATTCGACAACAAGCTGCTCGTTTAACGATACGTCAATGTCTTCGCGTGTCGGCAGTTGGGATACGGTGGCTGCCATGTTATTGGCATCAAGATAAAGCCAACCAGGCACACGTCTTTCGTCCAGCTCTGGTTTGAGCGTCTTAAAATATGTGAGCCTTGTGCTCTCAGGGCGAATCGATAGGCTATCACCGGCAGATACGAAAGCAGAAGGAATATTGGTCTTCCTACCGTTTAGCATGACATGTCCGTGTAGAACCAATTGGCGCGCCTGAGAACGCGAATCAGCAAAGCCGAGCCGGTACACAACATTGTCCATCCTACTTTCCAATAGAATCAACAGATTGGTTCCGGTAAGCCCGGTCCGTCGCTCAGCTTTTCTGAAATAATTGCTGAACTGGCGCTCAAAAACGCCATATATGCGACGCATTTTCTGCTTTTCGCGCAGCTGTAGTAAATAGTCAGATGGCCTACCCCTGCGATACTGGCTCTCCCGACCGTGCTGACCAGGTGGGTAAGAGCGCCGTTCAATCGCACACTTAGGGGTAAGACACCGCGACCCTTTGAGAAACAATTTCTCGCCTTCTCGGCGACAAAGTTTACAAACTGGTCCTGTATATCTTGCCAATTTATGCCTCCAATAGTTTACAATATGTGCGAGAGGTTTACGGGCATGGCAACCTTTCTTCCCTCAATCGCATCTACTCGAATGAAACCACGTCTAATTAATCAAACCCGCCGTTTCTTCGGAGGACGGCAACCGTTATGAGGTACGGAGGTCACATCGCTGATCGAACGAATTTGCACACCAAGCCCGGTAAGAGCCCTAATTGCAGCCTCTCGTCCCGGACCCGGGCCCTTCACAACAATTTCCACTTCCTGCATGCCATTATCCATGGCGGCCCGTACAGCGTTCTGACTGGCCAGTCTGGCGGCATAAGGCGTGCTTTTACGCGAACCTTTAAAGCCAGTGCTTCCACCACTCGCCCACGAGATTGTGTTGCCATCTAAATCCGTGACCGTAACGATAGTGTTATTGAATGTAGCGTAAATATGCACGACGCCACTTGGTATGTTCTTCCTTGTTCTGCGTGAACCGGATTTTCTTCTAGTGCCCATAATCTCTCCCGAAAATATTTCTATCCGTTTTACTTCTTCGCCCCGCGGCGACGACCACGACCTGCAACGGTCTTCTTCGCCCCTTTACGAGTGCGAGCATTTGTTCGCGTCCGCTGCCCATGCACAGGAAGCCCTCGACGATGTCGCACACCTCTGTAGCAACCGATCTCAGTTAATCTCTTAATATTCATGTGTCTCTGGCGACGCAACTCACCCTCGACCACGAACTCCTGATCAATGATCTGGCGCAGTCTAGAGACTTCCGCTTCTGAGAGATCCTTAACCCTGGTGTCCGGATTAACTTCGGCCATGCCAAGCATCTTCTGACTGCTCGAACGACCTATACCGTAAATATAGGTCAGACTAATCTCTACTCTTTTATCTCGCGGAATATCTACACCTGAAATACGAGCCATCTTTTCTCCCTATCTCACGCTCACGCGGCAGACGATTTCGTTAACTTCGTCAACAACCTGACGCGTCGCTTTAGTCATTTATCCCTGGCGCTGCTTGTGATTCGGGTTTTCACAGATCACCCGGACAACACCCCTGCGCTTAACCACTTTACACTTGGGACAACGCCGCTTCACCGATGATGATACTTTCATGTTACCACTCCAATGAAGGTGGAGATTACCATGTAGCCTAAGCCACACTCCTAATAACCTCTACAAGATCTCTCTGAATATCGTCGATTGATCTCTCACCGTCAATTTCTACTAGCAGCTCTTTTTCCCGGTAATAATCGAGAAGAGGTGCTGTCTGTTTAAAATATACCTCAATTCGACGTCTCTGCGTCTCTTCTGTATCGTCATCACGCTGATAGAGTTCGCTACCATCGTTGTCGCATATCCCACGCATTTTCGGCGGGCTAAAGATTTCATGGTATACATGCCCTTCCGCTCTACAAGTCCACCGTCCAGCCAGTCTCCTCAGAAGGATATCCGGGTCGAGATGAATATAGGGAACAACGCTGATTCTTTCGTTCATATTTGCCAGCAAAACGTCAAGATCCCCGGCTTGAGCAATCGTTCGCGGAAACCCATCAAGGATCGCTCCGCCAGCAACATCTAAACGTGAAAGTCGTTCTTTAATCATCGCAATAGTAACTTCGTCTGGTACCAGATTTCCTCTATCAACATATCGCCTTGCCAATTTGCCTAAATCCGTATTGTTAGCAAAGTGCTCGCGAAAAAGATCGCCACTAGCAACTTGGGGCAATCCCAATGCTGCCTGCAATAGACGCGCTTGGGTTCCTTTCCCTGCGCCGGGACCACCCATCAAGACGACAAATGGCATAAACGGTTCCTATATAAAGCTCTCGTAATGACGCATAAGGAGCTGCGCCTCTAACTGCCTCATCGTGTCGATCACTACGCCGACAACAATAATTAAGCCGGCGCCGGTTATCACCACCGCGCTCTGTTGTATTCCTGGAATGTTCAAAATCCGGCCAACCAACTGTAATATTCCCGGCAGAACGGCAATGATTCCCAGAAATAGAGCACCGACCAATGTAATTCGTCGTACGACTGCCATGATGTAATCGTTTGTCTTCTTTCCTGGTCTGATACCGGGTATGAACCCACCCTGGCGTTGTAACGTCTCAGGCAGTCGTTGCTGCTGGACCATTACATCGGTGTAAAAGAATGTGAACCCGACGACCAAGATAAAATAAATGAACCAGTAAAGAAATGTCGTCTGCTGACCAAACTGAGTACTGATCCAGGTAGCTGCCGAATCGACAAAACCTCCACTTCCAGTGATAAAGAACTGGGCAATAAGCGCCGGGAAGGTGAGGAATGACTGGGCAAAGATTATGGGGATCATGCCTGCCGTGTTAACCTTCAATGGAATATAGGTACTCTGACCTTGATATACTTTCCGCCCGCGGACGCGCCGGCCGTATTGGACAGGAACACGTCGTTGTCCTTCTTGAACGACAACGATCACCACCACCGTCGCTACAGTAATGACCACAAAGGCTACGAAGGTAAATATTCGAGCCGTCTGCTCCGGGAGACTAAAGATTCCAATCAGGTTTGACGGGATGCGAGCTACGATGCCGCCGAAAATAATTAACGAAATACCCTGTCCGATACCGTCTTCGGTTATCTGCTCACCGAGCCAGATGGCGAACATCGTTCCGCCCGTCATGGCCAACAGAGTAGTTATGGTTGGGAGTAAATCTCCCTGTCCAAGACCAAAATGCGGTAATATCTGGTCCAAACCTCCAGGAATACTGAATCCTATCAAACGTATCTGGCCGACAGCCTGCAGAAATGCCAACGGAACCGTCATGTAATAAGTTATTCGATTTAGCTTGTTCCGGCCTGATTCACCTTCCGCGGAAAGCTCGCTAAAGTAGGGAATGATAGGCGTGAGCAATTGAATGATAATGGAGGCCGTGATGTAAGGATAGACACCCATGGCCATCACGGAGAAGTTGCTGACAGCGCCACCGGACAGCAGGTTGAGCACTTCAATAAGTCCCCCTCCTTGCCCGCTTTGAATAAAGGAGAGCCACGCTTCTAGATTGACGCCGGGAACCGGTATGTTAGCTACCAGACGATAAATCGCCAGCATAGCGATAGTAAAAAGAATTCGCTTGCGAAGGTCTGGCAGTGAAAGTGCCGCTCGCACAGATTCAATCATGCAAGTTTCTCCGTTGAGAAGACAGATCCATTTCTAAAAATCCGCATTCGTTTATGCCTCAATGCGCTTGACATTATCTTTCCGCGACAATCTCGATCGTTCCCCCGGCTTCTTCAATCTTCTGCTTCGCAGTCGCCGAGAAACGATGGGCTTGAACGGTTAAGGCCACCTCAATATTACCATCACCGAGAATTACGATGGGATCGCCGGCCTTCTTAACGAGACCACTGTCTGTCAACAACGCGGCATCCACATAAGTACCGGCTTCAAACTGAGATAGACTTTCCACGTTTACCGGTTTGTAATAGACCTTATTAATATTGGTAAATCCTCGCTTAAATGGCAAGCGCCGGACGAGGGGTAACTGACCACCTTCAAAGTAAGGTCCTTTTCCACCACCACTTCGAGCGCCCTGGCCTTTCGTGCCCCGACCAGCGGTCTTGCCCTGTCCTGCGGCTATACCACGACCCACTCGCTTACGCTTTTTCGTCTTACCTTTGTTTGGGCGCAGATCGTTAATTTTCATGTCATTCTACCTCTTCAACAACGACTAAATGATTAACCTTCTTGATCATTCCGCGGATGACGGGGTTATCATCATGCACAACAGACTGATTCAGTTTTCGAAGGCCGAGGGCGTGAAGAGTAGCCCTTTGACTTCTCTCATAACCAATAGAGCTTTTGGCGTATTTAATCCGTATCTTTTCAGCCACGAGGCTCAACTCCAATTTTGTAACTACTAACGCCGGGTCCAGAAAGGTGTGACTTCTGCCACTTCCTTATCGCGGTCAGCGGCAACTTGTCTAACATTCTTCAGCCTTCGAAGACCTTCCATCGTGGCCTGAATAACGTTCAGGACGTTATTACTTCCTAATGACTTGGTCAGCATATCCCGGTAGCCCGCTGCTTCGATGACCGCTCGCACACTACCACCTGCTATAACACCCGTGCCAGGCGAAGCAGGTTTGAGCATCACCTTGGCAGCGCCGTGACGCCCGACTATCTCATGGGGAATAGTGTTTCCAACCATGGCAACGGGCTCCATAGCCTTGCGGGCTGCTTCTAGCGCCTTTCGAATGGCGTCAGGAACAGATCGGGCTTTGCCCATGCCGAATCCGACATTTCCCTTGTTGTCGCCTACGACAACAACTACCCGAAAGCCAAACCGCCGGCCGCCTTTAATTACTTTAGCGACACGTGTGATATCGATAATCCGCTCGTCGAATTCGTCTCGATCCCCGAAACTTTGTCGTCGTTGACCCATTTTTATCTCCAATCCTATTTAGAACTTAAGTCCACCCTTACGTGCACTCTTGGCAAGCGCTTCTACGCGACCGTGGTATCTGAAACCGCCTCTATCAAAAACGACGCTGTTAATTCCAGCCGATTTCGCTCGCTCGGCGACTACATCACCCACAATAGCTGCTTGTTCCTTCTTGTTCTTGCCGTCAATTTGCGACATCACATCCTTGTCAATTGTGGATGCAGCTACGAGTGTCTTACCCTCAGTATCATCGATAACCTGGGCATAGATATGTTTGGAACTGCGATAGATATTTAAACGTGGTCTATCAGGAGTCCCAGAAATCTTCATCCGTACCCGATTATGCCTTCTTTTTCTCGCTATTCGTGACTTAGCTGTCATTCTCGAATTCCTCAAAAAGTTCCGCTCTTCATATTATGAACGCGGCTCAGTGTTGCCGGCAATCGCCGAACAAATAAAATCAACTATACCTTCGCGGTTTTTCCGGCTTTCCGGCGAACATGTTCGCCATCATAACGGATGCCCTTGCCTTTGTAGGGCTCCGGTGGTCGAACCTTCCTGATCTGCGCACTTATCTCTCCGACAATTTGCTTGTCGATACCAGTGACGATTATTTCTTTTCCCCTGGCTTCTACAGCAAATTGAACATGACTGGGTGGTTCGATCCACACCTGGTGCGAGTAGCCCACATTAAGCACGAGGCTGCTACTATCAATCTCTGCTCGATAGCCGACACCCTCGATCTGCAACTTTTTCGTGAACCCTTGACTCACGCCAATAACCATGTTATTGAGCAATGCTCGGGTTAGACCATGCAAAGATCTGTGCTGGCGAGAATCACTAGGACGTTCAACAATTAACGTCCCATCAACCTGCTTTATGGCCATATCAGGATGAAAGCTCTGAGATAATTTTCCTTTATCACCGCTGACAAAGACCTCTCGGCCAGCGATGTCGACTTTTACACCCTTGGGTAAGTCGATAGGCATTTTTCCAATACGCGACATGCCTAACCTCCAACTACCATATTTCGCATAACACTTCGCCGCCTTCGCCGATCTGGCGAGCTTTCTGCCCAGTCATAACGCCCTTCGAGGTTGTCACAATGCTTGTCCCCATTCCGCTTAATACCCAGGGGATGTCATTCTTTGAGACGTAAACCCGTCGACCAGGTTTACTAATTCGCTTCAGCCCAGTTATCACGGAGCGGCGATTCCTTCTGTCACCCACATACTTTAAGCTTAGGCGAAGGACCGATTGTGGTTCTTGCGGGATAAGTTGAAAATCATCAATATAGCCCTCATCCTTCAACACCTCGGCAATCGCCTGCTTAATCGTCGAGTTGGGTACAGAAACGGACTTGTGCTGGCGCATAATCGCGTTTCGCACACGGGTTAACATATCGGAAATGGGATCACTAATTGACATAACGTATATACCTCTACCAGCTCGACTTTACGACGCCAGGAATATTTCCTACGAGGGCTTGCTCTCGGAAGCAAATCCGACACAATCCAAATCGACGCATATATCCACGGGGTCTTCCGCAAACGTTGCCAGAACGTGGATCTCTCCACTGGCAACGATTACGAACTCTTCCCTTGTACTTGCGCCGCGTCTCGCGGGCAACCATTGATTTCTTCGCCATACGCTTCTCCTTGCTTTGATCGCTTAACCTAAGGGCCTCCGAAAAGGCATACCCAAGTGGGCTAAAAGGCTGCGACCTTCATCATCGTTACTAGCGGTTGTGACGATGCTTACTTCCATACCTCGAATTTTGTCTATCTTGTCGTAGTCGACTTCGGGAAACAACAGCTGCTCCCTTAATCCGAGCGTATAATTCCCTCTTCCGTCAAAAGAATCTGGTGAAATTCCCTGAAAATCCCGAGTTCGTGGTAGGGCAACGTGGATCAGACGAGCTAGAAAACTCCACATCCGTTCACCTCGAAGGGTCACCTTGATTCCAATAGCTCTACCTTCGCGTAATTTGAAAGCAGCGATTGATTTCTTCGCCCGAGTAACCACCGGTCGTTGGCCGGTTATCTGCCGGATATCGTTCGAAGCAAATTCAATCGCCTTTGCATTGTCCAAGGCTTCACCCAGGCCAACATTTACGACGATTTTGTTTAATCTCGGTACCTGCATTACGCTGCTATAACTGAATTCTTTCATCAGCGCAGGCACAATATCCTCACTATATAGTTCGTTTATCGGCTTCAATGCCATGATATCGACCTCTAGACCTTCAATTTCAAATTATCAAATATAACTCAGTCGATGTCTTCGCCGCTTTTCTTAGAGTAACGGATAGCTTCTCCGTTCTCATCGCGACGGATCCCAACCCGAGTCGGTTCTCCGGTCTGCGGGCAAACTAACATCACGTTTGAGATATGTATTGGTGCCTCAAACTCAATTATGCCGCCCTGAGCAGGAGTCCTACCGCCTGTTGGCCGAGGACGTTGATGTTTCTTGACAATCTTAATGCCAGAAACAACGACTCGCTTAAACTTTGGTTGCACTCGCAATACGGTACCGCGAAGACCAGTATCGTTACCTGCAATGACTTCGACTTGATCGCCAACTTTTATCCGCATCCTGTCACCTGTAATAGCCAAATATAATCAGTTTCGGCAAGGATCAGAACCTGCCAATATCTATAACACTTCTGGAGCGAGAGACATGATTCGGGAGAAGCCTTTCTCTCTCAGCTCTCGCGCTACTGGACCGA
Organism: Promineifilaceae bacterium (SeqCode); assembly: GCA_049650305.1. Classification (GTDB taxonomy): domain Bacteria; phylum Chloroflexota; class Anaerolineae; order Promineifilales; family Promineifilaceae; genus UBA11865. The sequence continues at coordinate 6,121 of JBARZW010000162.1, read as the reverse complement.
AAACTCGCGTACCGACGGGATTTCGTCCGTCATGGTCCAATAATACGGCAGCGTTGTCGTCAAATGCGATATAACTTCCATCTTCCCGCTTGTATTCTTTCTTTGTTCGAACGATTACAGCTTTGACAACACTGCTCTTCTTCACCGGTGAATTTGGCACGGCTTTTTTAACGGTAGCCACCACCACGTCACCTACTCTGCCATATTTTCTACGCGTGCCTCCCGATACCTGAATAACCAGGAGCTCTCGAGCTCCAGAATTATCTGCAACGTTAAGACGGCTTTCCTGCTGGATCATCTTCTTCGCCTCTTATTAATGAGCTCGCTCAACAACTGAAACGACAGCCCAACGTTTGTGCCGGCTTATCGGCTTTGACTCGATAATCTGGACACGATCGCCCATCTTACAATCGTTCTGTTCATCGTGGGCTTTATACTTTTTAACCCTACGAATGACTTTACCGTATAACTTGTGCCGCTTCGTAGTCGTCACCGCAACAACGACGGTCTTGTCCATCTTGTCACTGGTAACTACGCCGACCAGCCGCTTTCTTTGTTGTCTCATCGACCCTATCCTGCTTGTATACTCTATTTAATTCTTACTTCGCTATTGCGCGACGCGCTCGACGACCGCGAGCGATTTTCTTATTTAAGTCAACCTTGGTAGCCACCAGCTCGTTTCCATCCTCGTCGAGGAATGTCACATCCCAGGCTGATTCTTCATAATTAAAATGAACCTCAGCGGACCGAGCATCATGTCCTGTAACCGCAGCGAGGACATCTGGTTTGGTCAGAGCAGCTTTCTCTGCTAGATCGCGCTGGTTCAATACGGTCTCTAGCTGGGCAATCTCTCTCCGAACTCGCCTTAGCTGGGACAAATCGTCAAGACGAGCAGCAGCGTGCTGGAACCGCAGGTTGAACATCTCTTCGCGAGAGTTCTCAAGCATTTCCTCCAGCTTCTCGTCGCTCTCGTCTCTTAATTCGACAATACTAGCCATTAATAGCCCCCTTCTCGCGAAATGACTTGGGTTCTGATTGGAAGTTTATAGCTGGCCCGTCTTAATGCCTGACGAGCTATTTCTTCCGACACGCCTGACAATTCAAACATAACCCGACCCGGTTTCACAACAGCCACCCAATGGTCAACCGATCCTTTTCCTTTTCCCATCCGTGTTTCGGCTGGTTTTGCCGTCACCGGTTTATCGGGAAAGATACGGATCCAGTACCTTCCGCGGCGACGCATCTGTCGTACCATCGCCCGTCGAACGGCTTCTATCTGGCGGCTGGTTATCCAACCGGGTTCTAATGCCTGTAATCCGAAATCACCTTGCAGCAGATCAGTACCACCTTTGGCCATTCCTCGCATTCGGCCTCGGAACTGTTTGCGGTACTTCACTCTCTTTGGCATTAACATGATTGCTTCTCCAGAAACTGCTGCTCAATTGTCAGCTAATGTTATCGATCTCTCAGCACATTATTGAGCAAGATGCTCAAAGATGGCCTTCTGATCGTAATTACTCACTTATGTACACGTCTGTCGTTTCGCTTTTTTGAGGCAGGATGTCACCTTTGTATATCCATACCTTTACGCCAATTCGACCAAACGTCGTCAGTGCCTCAGAGAAACCGTAATCCAAATCGGCCCTTATTGTGTTGCGCGGAACTCGACCATCCCAAGTTTTCTCGGTCCTCGCCATCTCAGCGCCCGATAATCGTCCACCGCATTCAATCCGTATGCCCTGAGCGCCCTGGCGCATCGCTTGCATCACGGCTCTCTTCATGGCACGGCTATGTGATATCCGTCGATTCAACTGATTGGCTATATTCTCGGAAACCAATTGCGCATTCAGATCTGGATCCGATATCTCTTCCACATCAAGTTTCACAGACTTGTTGGTTAAATCGCGCAATTTACTCCGTAATTCTTTGACAGTAGCGCCCTTTCGACCGATCACTATACCAGGCTTTGAGGTATGAATCACGACCTGAACCTGGTTAGGGAATCTTTCGATCTCAATGTTGGCGATGCCACCCCTGGGTAGCTCTGCAAAAACAAGTCTTCGAATAGCAAAATCTTCTTGCAGTAGCTCCCGGTACCGGTCGCCCTCGGCGTACCAGCGCGTATTCCAATCCCGAACGATATTGAGTCGAAATCCAATTGGATGTACTTTGCGTCCCAACGTTGCTTCTCCTTAAACTACAAACTCTGTAACTTTGCGTTCCGCCAGCACAACGGTGATATGTGAGGAACGGCGCATAATCGGTTTAAATCTGCCTCTCGCACCGAATCGACCACCGTAGGGAGCCAGCCTATGCCTCGGGCCATCGTCAGCAAATATGGAACTAACGAACAGTTCGTCTATCTCTAAGCCGTAGTTCTGCTCGGCGTTAGAAACCGCCGATTGAATCAGCTTATACACAGGCTCAGCCGCCTTCTGCGGCATGAATCGCAGCATATCGAGAGCCTCTTCAGCGTTCTTACCTCGCACAACGTTCACGACAAGCCTAACTTTCTGGGGCGAGATTGCGATATGCCGCGCAACGGCCTTAACCTCAAAAGCTTCTGCCATGATTAATGTATTCCTTTCCGCTCTGCTCTACCAATGTGACCGCGAAACGTACGGGTCGGAGCAAATTCGCCAAGTTTATGACCGACCATATTCTCTGTGACGTAAATCGGCACGTGTCGCCGGCCATCGTGCACGGCAATCGTGTGTCCGACCATCTGAGGGAATATGGTGCTTGATCGAGACCAGGTACGGATGACCTGACGCCCACCGGCATCGTTGAGCTTCTCGACCTTTGCTAATAGCTTAGGGTCTATATACGGACCCTTCTTTAACGATCGTGACATATTAGAATCTCCTACCGACGCTTCTTCGTTCTTCTGCGGAAGATATATTTATCAGTCGATTTGTTGCGCCGGGTTCGTTTACCCAGAGCAGGTTTGCCCCAAGGCGTCTTGGGGCCTGGTAAGCCAATTGGCGATCGCCCTTCACCGCCACCGTGCGGGTGGTCGTTGGGATTCATCGCCGAGCCTCGAACAGTCGGGCGAATACCCATATGTCGTTTCCGACCGGCTTTCCCTAATTTGATATGGCCATGTTCGACATTACCGACCTGTCCGACAGTCGCCAGGCAATCCTGCTGAACTAATCGCTCTTCACCCGATGGCAATCGCACTGTGGCGTAAGCTCTATCTTCCTTAACAAGAATCTGAGCTGACGTGCCGGCTGCGCGAACCATCTGTCCGCCTCGCCCTATCTGCATTTCGATATTATGGATAAATGTCCCTTGTGGGATGTTCCTCAAGGGTAACGTATTGCCGGGCTTTATCTCAGCAGAAGGGCTGCTTACGATAGTATCATCAACTCGCAAACCCAAGGGCGCAATAATATATCGCTTATCGCCATCTACATAGTTGATCAGCGCGATGCGAGCAGAGCGATTCGGATCGTATTCGATCGAAGCGACCCTGCCAGATATCTCAAACTTGTCACGCTTGAAATCAATCTCGCGGTAAAGACGTTTGTGTCCGCCACCACGGTGCCGGATAGTTATTTTCCCTCGCACATTCCGGCCGGCTGTTTTTCGCTTTCCAGTCGAGAGCGGCCTGTACGCGCCAACGTGCGTGATCTCTTCAAAAGTCTGGCCACTCATATCCCTTCGGCCGGGCGATGTTGGCTTGTATATCTTAATCGGCATAATTCCTCCAGAGACGGAGTTTAGGTCTTAGTGTATGTAGGAACGATCCCTACCTTACGAAGAAAGACCATCATCCCTGCTTATATAACTCCTTCAAATAAATCGATAGAATCACCTGGCAGAAGGGATACGATAGCCTTCTTGTAACCGGGTTTCCTAGTTGTCATCCGTCGCCATCGCTTAGCCCTTTTGGCTGGCATGTTCGACACTCTCACTTTTTCGACGGTTACATTTGGCCAGGCAAGCTCAATCGCTTCCTTTATTTGTAGTTTATTCGCTCGCGAGTCGACCACAAATGTGTACTGACTGTGCTCCGAAGCCAAGTAGTTGCTTTTTTCTGTTATGACTGGCCGCCGGATTATTTCTCTCCAATGCATTGGCTACTCCTCTTCATCCACCGCGTCAGAAATTCCGGTCTTATCAACTACCAGGGTTGTGTTGTCTTCTAAAGCGAGCGCGCCCTGAATTACCTCTAAGGCATCAAGGGACATGACTATCTTGTGGTAACCAAGAAGGTCACGGATGTTCAGATAGTTCGCTCGCAATGCCTTTACGTCAGTAATGTTGCGTGTCGATTTCTCGACATTTTCGTCCGCTTTAGCAATCAGGAGAAGGGTGCTCTCACCGCTTGTGAGATTGCTTAGCGCATTAACTATGGTTTTGGTCTTGGGAGTTTCAACCACTAATTCATCGAGAATGACGATATCACCGTTAGCTACCTTAGCAGATAGAGCTGAACGAATCGCTGCCCTGCGCATCTTACGCGTCATATCCTTGCGGTATGAACGCGGCTTAGGGCCATGGGCAACACCGCCGCCTACAAAAATCGGCGCTTTCTTACTACCATGCCGGGCACGACCAGTACCTTTCTGCCGGTACCACTTGGCCGTCGTTCTATTCACTTCAGATCTGGTTTTTGTACTATGGGTTCCACGACGAGCATTAGCCATTTGTCTCACCAGAGCTTGATGCATCAAGTCCCGGTTTACCTTGGCTTCGAATACGCTAGCCGGTAAATCCACCGTACCTATCTCTCGTCCTGTTACGTTGAGAACAGACACTCTCATTGCACTGTCTCCACTATGCCCTTCGCTGTGTTGCGTATGGTTACTAATCCGCCCTTTGCTCCAGGTACGGATCCTTTGACTGCGATTAAATGGCGTTCGGGATCGATGCGTACAACCTCCAAGTTTTGGGAGGTAATGCGTGCATTTCCCATTCTTCCGGGCATGTGCATGCCCTTAATGACACGGCTCATGCCTGAAGTGGCGCCAATCGAACCGGGCGCCCGTTGCCTATCAGATTGGCCGTGGGTACGAGGACCACCCCGAAATCCATGGCGTTTCACGACTCCAGCGAAGCCTCGTCCTTTCGACTTTCCCGCTATATCAACCCGATCGCCAGCCTCAAACTGCTGAACTGTCAACAGCTGGCCAATCTTGTACTCTGAAGCTTGCCCTGTTCGAAACTCTCGCAGATGTCGAACAGGCGGAACACCCGTTATATTCCTGCGATTCGGGTGCTTATTATCGGCCTTAAGCAATCCCAGGTGACCCTTCTGCCCCCCAGTCAAACGCTGCTCTTTGACCTCACCAAAGCCAACCTGAACGGCATCGTAGCCATCGGTGGCTATATTTTTTACTTGTGTTACGCAACATGGACCAGCCTGGATAACCGTGACCGGTGTCGAAACACCGACTTCATCGATTATCTGGGTCATGCCCACTTTTATGCCTAGTAAACCTTTCATTCACAACCTCCTAGGACTGCCAGCCACCAGGCGAGAGCTGCATCATCCGCACGTGGTTGGAAATTGAGACTCGGCCTGTCAGCCAGAGTTTCAATCTCGTATCTGCCTAGATTTGTATTTCGATGTCAACACCTGCAGGCAAATTCAGCCTCATCAATGTGTCGATCGTCTTAGAATCGGGATTCACAACGTCAATCAAGCGTTTATGGGTTCGAATCTCAAAATGCTCGTGCGAGTCCTTGTCAATAAAGGGGCTCCTACGAACGGTAAAACGCTCAATTCGAGTAGGTAAGGGTACCGGTCCTACGACCTGCGCCCCAGTCCTCTCTGCGGTACCAACGATTCTTTTGGCCGACTGGTCCAGTACTCGGTGATCGTACGCTTTCAGCCGTATACGAATTCTCTGCGCCATTTAAACCTCTATATGGCCACTGTGTAGCGTGACCGATACTCGTCAGTCACTATACACTCGAAATTAATCGAGGATCTTAGTGATAACGCCGGCGCCAACAGTGAGGCCGCCTTCACGAATAGCAAAGTGGCTGCCATCTTCAAGAGCCACCGGTTTTTCCAACTCAACCGCCAAGTCAACTCGGTCCCCGGGCATGACCATCTCTACCCCTTCTGGGAGGGTGATCTCGCCGGTGACATCCATCGTCCGGATGT
>JBARZW010000161.1:0-4369 GCA_049650305.1 Promineifilaceae bacterium (SeqCode) | reverse complement strand
CGGCCTTAAAAACGAATACGCGCGCGTTCAATCCTTCAACGCCGATGGCAGCAGATTCATCATCCGGGGCACTGATGGCACCTGGTACCTGTATGACGCCTTCACGCTGCGGCCGCTGGAGCAACTAAATCTGGATATAGATCCGCGCTGGGACGCCAACGATTCCAACCTGCTCTATTTCTCCGAGGAGTCGCGCTTGATGGCCTATGACCTTCGATCGGGGGCAACCTCAGTCGTCCATGAGTTTGCGGATTATTTTCCAGGCCAGGCCTTGACGAATGTTTGGTCTCGATACGAAGGCAGCCCTTCTATCGACGGCCGATACTGGGGTTTCATGGCCCAGGATGCGGACTGGGAAGTCATTGGTCTCGTCGTCTATGATCTAGTCCAGGACAGGGTGATCGCCAGGCGCGACATTTCTGGCGAGCCAGAGATCGACACGGTCACCATTAGCCCGCTCGGCACCTACCTTCTGGCCTACTTCGATTATTGCGAGCCGGGAACCATGGGTACCGTCTCCCAGCCATGCGGTCTGATGGTCTACGATCGCAACCTGGAAGAAGGGCGCGGCTTGCTTCGGATTATTGGCCATTCGGATACCGCCCTGGACGCACAGGGGCGCGAAGTACTCATCTACCAAGATATCGACACCGATCATATTTCCATGCTCGATCTGGAAACAGGGACCGTGACGCCGCTGTGGCCCATCGATTTCAGCCACTCACCCCTCGGTTTTCATTTCTCAGGGCGCGCCACACAAATTCCAGGTTGGGTGCTGGTATCTACCTATAGTGGAGGACACCCCTTTGATTACACCTGGATGGATGACTCCGTCTTTGCCCTCGAGTTAAGGAAAGGCGGGGAACTCGTGAGGTTAGCCCATACCCATTCGCTGGTCGACGAAGATCAGGAGCATGACTATTGGGCTGAACCCCATGCGACTGTGAATCCCGACTTTAGCCGCATCCTGTTCACCAGCAATTGGGGGCGGTCCGGCAGCGGCGAGGTCGAAACGTATATGATACAACTCCCTGAGGACTGGATAACCACCGTACAATGATTTGGCTGCCTCAAAATTGAGTATGGATTGGGTGACCGATTTGTATAGGTTGCCCAAGCCTGCCAGGTTGTCAATGAGGCCGTGTGGCTTTAGAGCAATGACCGGTCCCATTTGAGTCTGTCCTGCAACAGGCCTCATGATGTTTATCAAGGCCTAGTTCCGATACCGGTCATTTAGCCTTTTCGGTGTAAACATATTTCAGGACTTGACGCCACCTGCCCCCTGCCACCTGCCCCCTTCCCCTTGCTCCGCCATTTGCCATTTTGATCTACAATAGGTGGCTATGATAGCGATAGTTGGTGCGGTTACGGCCGTGATTCTTGGTACGCTTCTCTGGGCCCAATGGCGGCGATGGGAGGAGAAGAAACGGCGCCGGGCCGGAACGACGGCGGTGGCGGTGGGCGATGGCCACACCTTCGCGGCCGGTTGCCTCGGGATAGCCGGCTACATGGGCCTGTTGTTCATCCTCGTCTGGTTCACCTTAGATATCGTGGAGGAAGCGGACGGACCGGTGTGGTTGAATTGGGTTGTGGCCATTGGTCTTCTGGTCGGCTTCTTTACCTTCGTCTACTGGGCCAGCATAGGCGTGGGGACAAGTTTTGCCCTCACCAAGTTAGTACTTGACTCAGAAGGAATCCGGCTGGTCCGGCTCGACAAACTCAAAACAGTTGTTCATTGGAACGAGCCATGGCATCTGGAACAATTTGCGGATATTCACTTCCGCTACCGTTACCTGGGCGAAAGATATACCGATTACACCCTGTGGATGCGACTGAGGCAGGGAGATCGCCAACTGATCCTCCGGTTCGACGAGAATGACGAGCGCGTCGGCGGGTTACCCCCCTACGAAGGAATAGAGGAAGGCTATAAAGGATCTGAATTGGCGGAATGGTTGCAGGCGGAACTAGTGCAAAGATCTATGGTCGATCAGGGATCGAAAGCGGTTAACAATGTCCCAGGGCTAGAAGTCGAAGCCGGTCAAAGCCCAGAACAACGACCAGCCGGGCAGCCAGACCTAGCCTTGATGAAAGCCCTGAACTTCACTGATGAAGATCTGAGCCATAATCGGGATGGCGCGTACAAAGTAAGGCAAGTTGCCCACCTAAGTCGGGATAGATGGATTACGATGGCGACTTACATCGTCCTGGCCCTGCTATTTGGCTGGCTGGCGGTGAGACAGGTGGTCCAACTGACGGCGGGTAATTCGTCGGAAACGACGATAGCGACATTGGTCGTGTTTCTGTTAGTCCTCGGGTTCTGTACCCTGATGGTGGTCGTGTCGTATACAGATATAAGAGTCGGTATTCAATTGACCCGAATCCAGGGGACCGTCACCTTGCAGTATTATGAACAGAGCGGTGAATATTGGCTCAGGGTGAAGGACACGGCCGTTCCCATCACCAGGCAGATCTTCGAGGCCTTCGAAGACCAGGCCGTCTACGACCTGTATTTCGCCTACCACGGCATCGGCGATACGGACAAAACGCTACTCTCGGCCGAGAAGGTTTGAGAGTAGAGATGGTCACAGTGTTGCGAACCTGAGGAACGATGGGGGGGGTAGAAAGCAAGTGTGGGTGGATTCACCTGTTGTAGGGACGACGCGTGCGTCGCCCGTCCCCTTATAAGCCCGATCACGAGAACACGCTTGCATACCATCCGCTCGCCTCGCCTCATTCACTGGTCGGGACAACCCTTAACTATCCTCCCGCTACAGCGCCTTGTCACGTTGCATTTCTCATATGGCTAAAACCGCATAAGTCATCCTCGCCAATCACAGCTCAAGCCAACAACAGGCGAAATTCCCAGAACTTCGGAATTCAATTCCTGGGACCGAAATCTACCAGATGATTGGGTACGGGTCACCGCACGCGAGGTTATCGTGTTTATCCGTCCCACCATTACCTTCGCAGGCAGTCGAGATCGAATTCCAGCGATCTCTTCCAGAGACAAAATGAGACCGCTCGCGAGCACCCCCCCTTCGGGAGCGTCTCCCGCAAACAGGGCCAACAATGCAATGCTCGATTAGGCGGTTGGGTTCGGTGATTCGATAGACCACCCGTCATATCGCTTGATGTGGGTTCTTTATCCAATTCACAATCTGTACAAGTACCTCCCCAGGCGGATGGCTATGCCCTCCATCGAAATCACGAAAGGTGACATCATACCCATGTGTCTCGAGAATATCTCTCGATCTAATCCCAAATTCATATGGTATTGGGCGATCGTCTTTTCCATGAGTTATAAACACTCGGAGCTCTCCCGCATCTTGAATGAATTCTTTTGTTAGCCAGGTAGGCTTGGAAGGGCTGGCGAAGGGATTAACCAGAGGGGTCAGTAGACCAGGACCACTCAAGCAGATTATGCCTTTAAAGACATGATGGTGCTTGATGCCAGTAAGGTAGGCAAGAATTGCTCCCTGGGAAAATCCCATCAGATAAACGCCGTCAATATCATGCCGTCTGGTCAAATCCTGAACCACCTTCACAATGTACTTCTCGGATAACTCGGTGGCCTTACCAATCACCTCTTCGTCTCCGGTGGGCCACATGGCCCAATCAAACCCTAACTCTCCGTCATCAAGCAGCGGGTAAGGCGCCTGAGGCACAGCATAAATGAAGCTTCTATCTGGGAAATGGTCCCATAGCGCGATGAGATCCTCCGGATTACCGCCCCCTCCAGCAAGGCCCACAATAAGTGGGTAGGTTCTATCAGGGGCATACTTTTCAGGTAGACGCATGAGACAGCTAAAAAGTGCAGAGCCTTCGATGTAGATCATTTCTCGAAGCACCTCCATCTCGTCTTCAATACCAGTTCGGGCAACCTAACGACCAGCTGACTTTTTCAACACGAAAGGTTACTTTTCAGTTCTAGAATCGCCATTACTATAGGGTCGTCAATCATCCAGTTGTATAACTACCCCAAAAACGTCGCTCGTACTCACAACCCTGCTCCTGTGCCCCTTACCTGTTATATCTTCCGCAAGCGTGACACTCCCTGGACCGAAGCGCCGCACCTCGCCACTGCTTACTTCTGCCTCAATTTCACCAGAGAGGTAGAACATGATTTGTCGTCGTGGTGCCGGATGCCAATCGCCGTACCAGCCAGGTGGAGCACTGAGGAAGCCGAATCGAGACGCCGGAGTTAATGCAGAAACATACAATGGGGGTGCCGGGGGGGCGAAATCGGCCAATGTGAGTTCCACTTCCACGTCTTCAAAATGCGATTCTCCATTTAAATCGGTGTACAAACGCACATATTTCATTGTTTGATCCTTTCCTCTGAAAGTCGGTCGGCTTTTGTTATCAGACA
>JBARZW010000160.1:0-2099 GCA_049650305.1 Promineifilaceae bacterium (SeqCode) | reverse complement strand
GATGAGATCGGTAAGGAGAATTAGCCCAACTACACTCCGGCGACTGGCGATCACCAGCCAGAGATTGGCCGGACCGGTGGAGTCTTCCGGCCGTGAGGCGATCATGGAAGTGATCCGTGATTTGGGCTGCGTGCAGTTCGATCCACTCCGGGCAGTAGAGCGGACTCAACTTCTGGTGTTGCGCAGTCGCCTGGGGGCCTTTGATCCCGCCGATCTTGATTCCTTACTCTACGAAGAGAGAAAACTCATCGAATACTGGGCTCACGCCGCCTCTATCGTCTTAACTGAGGACTTTCCAATATTCTGGCGACATATGCGTGATTGGGCGCCCGGTGACCGGCCGTGGATGCAACGAGCGAGAGCCTGGATGGCCGAGAATCAAGAGTTAAGAGCTCATATCCTGGATGAGCTCCAACGCGGAGGCCCCCTGACGGTGAAGGATTTTCATGACAATGCTAATTCCAAGTGGCAGTCTAGCGGTTGGACCAACGGCCAAACGGTCCGGCAGATGCTCAACTATCTCTGGGAGCAAGGTGAAATTCTGGTCAGTAGCCGCAAGGGTTTAACGAAGCTGTGGGATTTGAGAGAAAGATGCTTGCCTGAATGGACGCCTAGGGATGACCTTTCTTGGCCTGAAACTGTCTCCAGGGCTGCCCAAAAGTCCTTGAAGGCCCTTGGAGCTGGGCGCGTCCGGCACATTGAACGTCATTTCACCAGGAGCAACTATCCAGGTCTTGAGGAGGCGCTCGAGAAGCTGGAATCCGAGCACCTGATCCAGAGGATTGAGATCGAGGAAAATGGCGATACCTGGCCCGGTTCGTGGTATATCCACGTCCAGGCACTTGCTTCGCTGGATCGCATAGAAGCCGGTGAATGGAAGCCTCGAACCCACATACTGTCACCCTTTGACAATCTCATTTGCGACCGGGGACGAACTGAGCAATTGTACAATTTTCATTTTCGTATTGAGATCTATGTCCCCAAGGCCAAACGGCAGTATGGCTATTATGTGATGCCGGTATTGCAGGGAGACCGTCTGATCGGCCGCATCGATCCCAAACTGGATCGCAAAGCAAAGAAACTTGTTGTGAACAATGTCTATGCTGAGCCGGATGCGCCCATGAACCTGGAAACGGGCCGTGACGTCGCCGGATCGATCAGGGATCTTGCCGGGTTCCTTGGCGTCAAGGACATCGATTACCCAGGCGATGTTCCTACCGCCTGGCGCAGGGCTTTTGTATAGGCATGTGTCGTTACAGGCCTGCCGGTAACACTATCAAAATCATCGCATCAGACGACAATTAGACGAGGAGAGGCTACAAGATGACGGAAGTTGAAAGCATGTACGAGAATGATGATAGCTTGGTGCCGAAGGAGATGACCACTTATTTCCATGGCCTCCTGCGAAGGGGAGCGAAGTGGACGCCAGAGGAAACCGAAGAGACGGAACGGGTGCAGGAGGCGCACCTGGCACACATCCGGCGCATGTTTGAGGAAGGCGATCTGGTTATCGCCGGACCCTTCACGGATGGCGGTGATCTTCGCGGTGTTTTCGTTTTTCGTACCAGGACCCTGGAAGAGGCCCAGGCTTTGGCCGCCGCCGATCCGGCCGTAAGATCAGGCAGGTTAGTCGTCGAGATACATCCCTGGATGGTGCCGTCCGGCGTGCTGCCACAGGGTAATCCTAAGCTTGCATGACCATCGGGCCAATTGATGGACCGTGATATTATGTTAAGATAATGGCAACTGTTGTGTTAGAAGACAGCCGGAGAAACCTCATCGCATATCAATGCCGACTTGACTCCCGCGTGTTCGAGGGCGCTCGTACGCGAGCCAGCGCAGGAAAAAACTAGACGCAGGCGCGATGGTGCTGCTAAAATCCGCGTCTAGGGAGGATGTCATATGAAATCTTTGTCGCTGATTCCACGGATTGGAATACCTTTGGCAGCCGTATTATGCCTGTGTTTTCTCCTTGTTCCAGGAGTTTCGGCCGACAGCACCTATGTTGTCCAGCGGGGTGAAACCTTATTCCGGATCGCCCTTAACCATGGCCTGACCACGGGGCAATTAGCTCAAGCCAATAACATCATCAACCCTGA
>JBARZW010000159.1:0-1603 GCA_049650305.1 Promineifilaceae bacterium (SeqCode) | reverse complement strand
GCCTCCGGCTAAGGTGCTAGACCGGTTCGAAACCCTCTTGGAGAAAGGCATCGCATCACGTCTCGACCTCTTCGTCCATAGGTTTTATCAGCCCGCCAATGGGCAAGCGGGCCGGCCTTCTAGCGAGTTAAAACGGCCGGTATGGTCTCCTCGTTGATGGTGTCGATGATACGTTTGAAATGCACTGCGGACCTATTTGCGATAAAAGTAAATGTTGCCCAGGAGTGCATCGTTGCGTCATAATTCATGTTACCGAGGTAGCCGACAAAACCGGTCTGGTTTTTCAACCTTTCCCCAGTTACCGAAGGCCAAGGAGTTCATTATGAAACAGCTAACCCGAGACGCCTTTAGTCGAGCAAGGCACTATATAATGACCCGCGGGAGGGAAATCGACCGGAATCTGTTCGCTTATACCTTCGAGGGTGGGGAAAAGAACGGGGTTATCGGTGCTTTGAGGGCCTACCAGAATGCCGACGGTGGTTTTGGTCATGCGCTGGAGCCCGACCTGAGAACACCGGCATCATCGGCCATAGCTACCCAGCAGGCTTTCGACTATCTCCGGGATATTGAAGCCAGTGCCAGCGAACCTTTGGTCACATCAGGGATAAAATACCTTCTTCAGACATTTGATGCTGGGCTCGGCGTTTGGGCGATCATACCTCCCGAAGTAGAGGCAGCGCCCCATGCCCCTTGGTGGAGCTATGCGGATTCTGCGGCGAACTTCGATGGATTTCGGGCCAATCCGACAGCAGCCCTCGCCGGACACTTGCACTATTATGCTTCCCTGGTGCCGGTGGATTTCCTAGACAAGATTACTGCCCAATTACTGGACCACCTGTCCGAGATGCCGGATGATAATATGAACAAGCACGACCTGGTTTGTTATCTTACCCTGGCGGAAAGTCTAAGGGGAGCGAATCAGAGGATCGTACTGGATAAACTTGCTCGTGTCGTACCCGGATCGGTGGAATATGATCAAAGTAAGTGGGTTGAATACACGCTCTGGCCGCTTGCCGTGGCGCCCGGGCCAGAATCTCCTCTGGCCTCGATGCTGGATAGATCCGCCATCGAAGCCAATCTGGATTACGAAATCGAGGAGCAATTAGAGGATGGCTCTTGGCCGTTGGCATGGTCCTGGGAATTTGTTGATGAGGCTGCCTGGACCCAGGCCGAGCAAGATTGGAAGGGTTTTCATGCGCTACGGAAACTCAAAGTACTCAAAGCTTACGGCCGGCTGGAATGGCAATAAAGGCGGATATGGCATCTGGACGCAAGTCGGTGGCTGTGAATTGCCGATCACCTTTTGCCTAATCGGAGGCCTGCTACTTTATCCAACATGAACCTTTCGAACCTCACGATTCGTGACGAGACCGCCGAGGATTATACGGCCGTTCACACCATCAACCGCCTGGCTTTCGACCGGGCAGAAGAGGCTGATCTGGTCGACGCAGTCCGGGCGATGTCAGAATCCCTGATTTCCCTGGTTGCCCTAATGGGCGAAGAGCCGGTCGGTCACATCCTGTTCTCACCGGTTGAGGTTTACGCCGAATCGGGATCGGCCGGGGCCATAGGGCTGGGACCGGTCGCGGTCTTGCCCGACTAT
>JBARZW010000158.1:0-2450 GCA_049650305.1 Promineifilaceae bacterium (SeqCode) | reverse complement strand
ACCGATGGAAATCAGTTGTTTTACCTGGCCTACTCCGATGTTGTAATTGGGCTAGATGCCGCCACAGGCGAGGATTCATGGCGATACCCCACTGAGAATTGGTCGCCAGGTTTCATTTACGCCGATGATCGACTCTTCTTCGGAAGCGACAACGCATTCGTGCACGCGGTAAAAAGCGATAGCGGATCGGCTGACTGGCGGGTTCACCTGGAGGGGATCTTCAACGCGCCTAGAGGAAGGCCAGCGCTGTCAGCCGACTGTCTCCTTTTCCAAAGTAACGACAACCGGCTATATTGTATTCACCGGGAGGACGGCAGCCTCATTTGGCAGACAGAGCCACAACATCGCTCGCGGGTCGCCCTGGCAGCCGGAGGTGGTCAACTGTTCCTTACCAGGCACGATGGCTGGTTGTACGCTTACGAAATCGACTAATGATGCCGAACATGGCCTACTCCCTGTCAATCTTCAGTCCAATTATGTGTTCTCGGACCCATCGACCCGACTTCTTGGCAGAAGATCAGGTAGTCCGTGATGAGTCTTCGAGCGGCATAAGGGGCGGATGATAGGGCGCTGGGAAAGGTTGTAATCAAGGTTGCTAAAGATTACTTCGTTTAGGGATACGCATTTAGAAGATGCGGCTGTTTTGGTTAGCCGCCGGTTTGCTCAGTTACGCGAACAAGAACCATTGCTGCCGGCCCGTTACACAAATGTGTCTGAGGTTTTGCCCCTCCTTAATAACATTTTAACAACGACTGATCACGGAGTGGTAGCACTTCGTGGAGGCCGGCTGGTTGGCTTCCTCACGGGATGGGTTTTGCCCTCCTTCAGGGGACAGAGAAGCACAATCAGTCCTGAATGGGCAAATGCAGCCGAGCTGGAAGATAGCCAGTATATCTACGAAGAGATGTACAGTCATCTAGCGGCAGATTGGGTGGCGGATAGGTATGTCGCTCACTACATCAGTATCTTTCCAAACGATAGTGAGGCGCTAAGAGCTTGCCACTGGATGGGTTTCGGAATGGCAGCGGTTGACGCAGTACGTAGCCTGGAGACCATACCGGGCAACCATAAGGATATTGAAGTTCGTATCGCGGACTTGCAAGATCTTGATGAAGTGATGGCCTTTGACGAGGCGTTATGGAAGCATGTGAGCGAGACTCCGAGCTTTCTACTTTCGGAGAGAAAAGATCGAAATCACTACGAGAAATGGATACAACATACCAGGAAATCTGTTTGGCTGGCCTATTATGACGATGAACCAATGGCCTTTATGTGCTTGGGGCCTGCCAATGAGGATACGTGCACAATTATCATTGATGAGAAGACGACCAGCATCTACGGCGCATTCACCAAGGAAAATATGCGGGGAAATGGTATTGCAACAGCCTTGCTTAATCATGCGCTTGAGTTCGCCCGCGCCGCAGAATATGAGCGCTGTGCTGTTGATTTTGAGCCGATGAACCTGGCTGGAACGCGCTTTTGGCTCAGACACTTCAGACCAGTTTGCTTTTCACTTTTCCGCCAAATTGACCATAGACTGATTGATTTGGAAAACAAACAATGAGATCTCAATCAATGAGGGTTGGTGGAATCCACGTGACAGGGCGGCCTAAAGATTCACTGCAGCCAACACCCCATTCAGCGAGCTCAATTAGCCATGGACCTTGGATGCCGATTGTTGGAGCATTCGACGGAGTGGGTGGGGCCACCCTCGATTCAAGCGACATGGTCGTACAAGCCTCGTTATTTTCGGAAGCATAAATACGGATTTGATGGTCTGCATACCCCGCTTGCCCGAACCCGAAGAGACGCTCATGGGGCATCCCTTTTCTACAGTCCCCGGCGGCAAAGGGATAAACTAAGCGGGTGCCTGCGCTCGATTGAGCGCACTTGTCAAAATGGTTGGTCGGGTAGAAACGATGTCTTTGGCGCGGAGCTAGTGGCACGATTGCAGGCCGAAGGGGTCGAAATCAAAGACGTGTCGCGGGATCCATCAACACCATCTGGAGCAGCGGTCTTTGCCCGGTGTTGCGCCGCAGTGAACCCTCTTTTCCTGCGCGAAAACGATCAGGATATTGCGTCCTATCTAGGTACACTAACCTTGTAACAGAACAGCTTAGGAGGAACCCTTCTACATCAATAGACCGATAGCAGATACTGTACAATGTCAATAGCGGCAAATTTGGGTCGCATATGATGCTTTAATTATGTGTAGGACCTCATGACGAATCTGCTACATCTTCACTCATATTTAGGCGTACAAGGATGTTTTGGAACGGCGGTTGCGACAAGGGAGTTAGGGGAAGGTGAACGATGAAGATAATCTCGACAGATGATATTTACGACCTAATGGAATCAACCGTCACTTCGGCCGCTCTGAACACAGCACTGGAATTAGGGCTGTTTTGGCTGCTGGCGGAGCAGCCAATGGATACGACAGGAATAGCCCA
>JBARZW010000157.1:0-5601 GCA_049650305.1 Promineifilaceae bacterium (SeqCode) | reverse complement strand
CGATGAACAGATGTATGCTCGAATGTTGGCGAATCTCGATCCGATTCTCGGCCGGCTGAAACAGCTATCAGATGCCGAGATAGTCCAACTGATCGCTTTTTTGGAATGCCTCACCGATCCGGCTATTAGTGATATTGTAAACACCGTTCCAGATGTCGTTCCAAGCGGATTGCCAGTCATCGATTGAATGAGAACCGAATGGGCCTCGACTGGTACTCGGGACGCCAGTCTCTATGAATATCTAACATGGATAGGGCAAGTGCAGGCAGCGATCTTGTTGCCTGTCTTGCCCGAGTTGATCCGGTTGCCGGTTAGCGCTCTCGATCGGGTCTAAAACCGGTCGCCCGCGTCTTACCCCCCATGCGATTCGTTATTTGATCGAGCTCATGAATGCCCTGTAGCCCAAAATCATTCCAAAGGCCAAGAAGATGGCTACGACGAGGAAGCAGAGCCAAAGAGGGATTGTTTCGACGGTCGCCACAGCGTTACCGGTCGCGAATGTCATGGTTCGCATGCCGGTGACTACATAGGTGGTAGGATTGATCCTGGCCGCGATCTCCATCCATCTGGGCATGGTTTCCAAGGGATACAAAGCATTGCTCAGGAACAGCAGGGGGAGGTTGAGCATGAAAATCAACATGTGATAGCCACCTGGGCTGTCGGTCTTTGAGGCCACGGCGATGGCAATACCAGAGAAACCCATCCCATACCCTGCCACCAGGATGAGTCCACCGATCCAGCCGGCCGGATTGTCGCTGAGTTTGGCGCCGATGAGCACACCGACGATCATTATGACTATTGCCTGAAGCAGGCTCTTGGTCATGGAGCTAAAGGCATTGCCCAATAGGATGCTAATCCGGGGGATGGGCGCCGCAAGATATTCTTTGACGATACCCTGCAACCTTTCGTTAAGCCATTCAGTGCCGCCGCCGATCGCCCCTCCTAGGGCCGTGAGGGCGATGATGCCCGGCAACATGAATGTAACATAGAAATCTTCACCACCTGGCGAAGACGCCCCTAACAAGCTTCCCATTCCCACGCCAAATAGAACCACCCATAGTACGGGTTGAATCAGCATGCCGATGGCCTCGTCAGGGCTTGTGAAAGTCTTGTGCATGTGTTTATTCCAGAGGGTTAAGGCCGCACTCATTTGTAATTCTCCTTGATAGTCGTAGCTGGTGGTAGGGTGCTGGAGGTTGTTTGGCCAGCTCCTGACTCCCAGTCATTAATCTCTAAATTGCCGTCCCGTGTAGTTGAGGAATACATCGCCCAGACTGGGTTTGGCTACCGAGATATCCTCGATACGGAACCCTTGTTCACCGGCGACGGTGACTACTTCGACCAGTCTTCTATTGCCAGAATCGACTCCCACCTGGATCAACTTATTTGCGGCCGATATCGTCTGGGTGAAGGGCAGCGCATTAAGCGTTTCTACAAACATCTCGCTATCGCCCTGGCCTTCGATATGGATCACGTCGGCTCCCATCTGTTCGATAAGTTCGTTGGGAGTCCCTTCGGTCACTATCTTGCCATGGTCGATAATACCGACCTTGTCTGAAAGGAGTTGTGCTTCATCCATATAGTGCGTAGTTAACAATAAGGTCAGCCCCTGATTTTGCTTGAGATCCATGATGTATTCACCCAGTCGTGACCGGCTCTGAGGGTCTAAGCCCAAAGTGGGTTCGTCCAGGAATAACACTTCGGGTTCGGTCATGAGCCCCCGGATCAACTCCAGGCGCCGTTTCATGCCGCCAGAATAGGTCCGAATTTTGCGGTCGGCCGCGTCTTCCAGCTCGACCAAGGAAAGCAGCTCCTCGATTTTCGCCTGGCGTTCGCTCTTGCTCTGGTTGTAGAGTTTTCCATGGAAGTTCAATGCTTGCCGCCCAGTCAAAGCGACATCCAATACTGTCTCCTGGAAAGTCACGCCGATGCAATTGCGAACCTCGTTGGCTTGCTTCACCACATCCAGACCGCAAACTCTGGCGGAGCCCGCCGTCGGCTCGAGTAAGGTGGTCAAGATAGATAGGGTTGTCGTCTTGCCGGCCCCGTTAGGCCCGAGCATTGAGTAGATAGTGTTGGCCTCGATGGCGAGATCGATGCCATCCAGGGCTAGCACTTCTTCGTTGTAACGTTTGACAAGGCCCTCTGCTTCAATAGCTAGGCTGGCCTGTTTATCTTCATTCATCACTATTCTTCTCCTTTTCAATTTCCGAGATTTAAGCCAAGTTTCTCATTATCAATGGACAAGTGTTGACAAGCATTACTCTCTGACTTGCTCGAATTGGTCAATGACTTCATCCAGCCAATCCATCTCCGCACTCAGATGATGGCAATGGTGCGAAAGCATCAGTTGAAATCCACCAACATGGTGCTCGTCGACCTCGATTCTAGACAATAGATTTTTGACCTCCTCTCGCCGATTCGCGAGCAAGGTGACAGCTTCTTTGGCGGGGAGAGCATCCAGGTAGGCCATCCCGATATCACTCAGATAGGATACTGGTTTGTAGGTAGCGATACTCTCCCTGAGGAGTTCCTGGAAGGCCGATTCTCCATCCGCCGTAAGAGCATAAACACGCCGGGGTGGGTAGTTCCCTTCTTGTTCCTCCCTGAAACTGATCCAGCCATCTTCTTCCATCCCCCCGAGTAACTTATAAACCGTTGGTTTCTTCAGCTGGATGCTTGTACCGAGGTGCGTATCGATAAGTTCGTTAAGTTGGTATCCGTGCATATCTTGCATGCGGAGCATGCCTAAAAGAAGCAGTTTTCTCTCCATTGGTTCTCTCGATACACTATCAACACATCGATTATTATATTCAGGCGTGAATAGTCACAAGTAACTAATCCATTGTGATTATAACTCCGTTAATGGTTTTGTCAAAGGTGTTTGTTGTTCATGCGAAAAACTGGCGCCGCCAAATGGCTGTTCAAATCAGATGTCATCCAGACCATAAGGAGCTGACCGACGAGAAAGGTTGATACCGGAGATGGCATCCTCATATCCATCGCATCGGTGGATGATTGCCTAGCCTGAGCTGTTGATATCCAGCGATCTTTCGAGGATTTCAACGAATACGAGCCCGACCTTCCGCTTCAGGCATCTAAAGCCAATCCTTCGGAATATAGCCACGAATACGGGAAATCTGTACGAAATACATTCGCTGTCTCTCTGAATTAGTAGGGATTCTGGTCAGCTGTTGGCGCACGTCAGGGTCCGGAGAACTTATACCGATCGCACCTGAAATGATTGGTCATTTGCGAGACGCATGGTCTATCGTTGAGGTGTATCACTGATGTGTAACGGAAGGTCATAACCTCATAATTAAACCAAAAACTGCTACAGTATTCGGGCCACATCGTGGTAGTATTGCAAACACTTGAGATGCAGAATGATGAACGTGGGTCCAATCAACCGGTGATGGCTATCGTGATCATGGGCGTCTCAGGCTCGGGCAAGAGCACCGTAGGTTGGGCGCTATCGCAGCGATTGGGCTGGTCTTATTTCGACGGAGATGACTTTCACTCCGAGGATAACGTAGATAAGATGGCCCGGGGAATAGCGCTCACAGACGCCGATCGCGATCCCTGGCTAGAAAAACTGAGTGAGCTTGTTTCGGAAAATGTGAACGCCGGCCGATCCGTTGTCGTCAGCTGTTCGGCTCTCAAGCAACTCTACCGCGACCGGCTTCGGCAGGCGGCGGAGAACATCTTGATAGTTTTTCTTGAAGGAGACCCTGACCTCATTATGAGGCGCATGCACGAACGAAATGACCATTTCATGAAAACAGAAATGCTCATCAGCCAGCTGGCTGCTCTTGAACAGCCGGCCGATGCCTTTACTGTCAACATCGACAAGGAAATCGACCTTATCGTCGACGAAATCCTCTGGGAACTCCAGCGGTAGAATTCACGTACCTGCTGCTTGACATTGGTGTTGGTTATTCTGTATTCTGACCCATGCAAGGGTTGGACAAGTGGCGCCTCAACCCGCTGAGGGTAGACATTGATGGGACAATAGGCGTTGCCATAGGACCAGGGAGTAAACAATGATCGATATGAATCCGCGCCGGTAAATGTTGTCGATCTTCTATCTAACCGTATTCATATACCTGTATCCACATAGGCGCGCTTAATCACGATGACTGAGGCGAACCAATCGCATCTACACCATCGGTTACTGTTAACAAACCCCCGCCGTCACTTCTTGAATGAAGGCCATAATCGAACCGAAAAAGGGGATGTCCTTGAAAGACGCATCACCCTTTTGTTGTCAGAAAGAGATCGCCACCACAATTGGCCACATGAGCGATAATCTTCTGGCAATCGACCTGGGAACATCGTCGGTTAAGGTGTTAATCACCTCTGCCAAAGGGGAGATCCTTAGTCGCGGGGAGGTTAGCTATGCCATCAACGTTCCGGCTCAAGGTCAGGCCGAGCAAGATCCTGAGGCTTGGTGGAAGGCAACGGTCGAGGCAGTAAGCCAGGTGATCCGCGCGGATAAGGGGAACCGCAGAGAGATAGCATGTATTGGTCTAACTGGTCAGATGCATGGAACTGTACTTCTCAACGAACAAGGCGAGACTATCGCGCCGGCCGTTATTTGGCCGGATCAGAGAAGCAAACGCCAGGTCACGGAGTTAACGGACTCGATCGGTTCCCGGCAACTCATTCGCCTGACCGGCAGTCCTGTCGCCACGGGATTTCAGGCTGCCACGGTTCTATGGTACCGTCAGAATCGAGCAAAACGATGGACTGAGGTAGATAAAATCTTGCTCCCCAAGGATTATCTACGATGGCGTCTGACCGGTGAATATTGTACTGATCCCAGCGATGCCTCTGGTACTCTCCTATTCGACATTAACCATCGCAGATGGTCGACCAAGATACTCGATCTGATCGGAATTGAGCAGCGCCAGTTGCCAGTGGTCAAGGCCTCAGATAACATCGCCGGCCGGATCGTTGGGAAGGCCGCGGCCGCGTTAGGAGTAGCTAAGAATACTCCGGTCGTAACCGGCGCCGGTGATGTAGCTTGCGGGCTTCTTGGGGCTGGAGTCACCCATGACAAGAGGCTGTTATTAACCATCAGCACCGGTGGACAGATCACCCTTCCTGTCTCAGGTCCGGAAGTGGACGTATTGGGTCGCATACACAGTTTTTGCAGCGCGCAAAGTCCCAGCGGAGGGGAGGCGGGATACCTGCAATTGGGCGCTATACTCTCGGCCGGGCGGTCTCTGCGTTGGCTGCGCGATCAGATCCTAAGCAATAACGGGAAGATACCCTTTGCTCGTTTATCTGCCTGGGCGGAGAAGTCGCCTGCCGGCTCAAAAGGGCTCATCTTCCTTCCCTACATAGCCGGGGAGCGCACTCCGCATATGGATGCCGAGGCCCGGGGCATGCTGTTAGGGCTGACGATCGAGCATGGCCGTAATGATATTGTTCGAGCCGTGATGGAAGGCGTAGCCATGGCTTGCTACGATGCTTTCTCGGTACTGAAGGAACTGGGAGCAAGACCTGAACAAATCATCATGGCGGGTGGAGGTGCGCGCAGCCGCCTATGGCGGCAGATCGTTGCCGACGTTTTCAATCTTCCGGTGCAATCGCCGA
>JBARZW010000156.1:0-8588 GCA_049650305.1 Promineifilaceae bacterium (SeqCode) | reverse complement strand
TAACGAGGAAGCACAAGTAACACCACAACCGATAAAGCCTCCCAGCACCGGTACGTCGGTGCTAGCCGATGGTCAACTTGTCGCCCAGAATCCGGTTCTACCGCTAAGTTTCGTTGTGAGCGGCCGTTTGGCGGAGATCCACGCCCAACCAGGTGATGTTGTTGAAGAGGGCGCGATTTTGGCTACTTTGGATGGAACAGCTCTTTCTGCGGCCGTGACCAATGCTGAGCTGCAGGTATCCCAGGCCGAAACAACTTTGGCCCAAGCCCAACTGTCACTAGAAGATCTCGTGAATTGGGAGCCGGATGATATGGTTGTGACCTTGGCTGAAGCGAATCTTTCCGTTGCCGAAGCCAATTACGAGAACGCCCTTGTCCAAGATTCCGCTTCCGGTAACAGTCTGACATCGGCTCGCGTCGCCGTCGATCAAGCCCAGCGTTCTTTAGTAGATACTCAAGAGGCCTACGACACTGCCTGGGATGCAGCTCGTGATTGGGAATTGGGTGACCCCTGGCGAAAACAAGCGCTTGAGAACGAGCGGGAGGCCACAACCAGGGCTCTGCAGAATGTCCAAGAAGGTCTTCAAGTGGCCTGGGCCAACTACAACCTGGCCTCGGCCGGATTGAATGACAATAATGCTCTGGGTGCTGGAGCGAGCGTTGCCAGCGCCCAGCAAGCCTTGAACCAGGCCCGTACCGGACCAAAAGAATCCGATATTGCCGCAGCCCGGTTGCAGATCGAGCAGGCCAATCTATCCTTAGAGCAAGCGGAATTCAGCCTGGATCAGGCGAACAATGCCCTAGAGGATGCTGTGTTAATCGCCCCGTGGGAGGGAACGGTCCTTTCAGTGGATACAGCACAAGGAGCAATGGTCGGCGCTGGATCGCCCATTCTGACCCTGCTCGATGCTGAGAACCTGCAATTTCAGACTACGAATCTGAGCGAGCGTGATCTGGCGGACATAGAACCGGGACAGAGGGTCCAGATCTCGCTAAAAACCTACTCGGGCCAGGATATTAGCGGCACGGTACTCCGAATTGTGCCCATGTCCAGCGGAATGGTTGGGGATGCCGCCACCTTTGTTGTAGTCGTAGATCTGGAGCCGACTGACTTACTTTTGTTGCCAGGGATGACCGGCCGGGCTGAGATTCAACGAGAATCAGATTGAAACCAGCCCAGATTGGGAAGCTCTTGGAGGCTAGCAGAGCAAGAGTCTTCAAACCTAACAACCAATAACCCCATGTCATCTCGAGCCTGCGAGGGATCCCTGAAGCTTTCTCGGACCAGAGCCTTACCGTTTGAGAGCCCTGATAGGGATTCCTCAATTCGCTGTACTTCTTTCGGAATGACAATAAGAGACGCTGGATTCCAAACGACGCTGCGTATCATTTATTCTCGATGCGCTGCAACGTTTAGCCGCTGGCTCCGTTCGGCCGAAAAACGCTTCATGGATCTTCAATGTTCATGAAGTAGTTAGAGCGGTATTTATTACAATCACCTCCTTTTTGGCTGGATGTATTTTTCTCTTGTCTCGCCGGTTACTGCGTAGTAGCTTCGTAAATCGTAAAGTTAAGAGATAAATCATTTCACCCCATGTCATCCCGAGCCTGCGAGGGATCCCTGAAGCTTTCTCGGACCAGAGCCATACCGTTTGAGGGCCCTGATAGGGATTCCTCAATTCGCTGTACATCTTTCGGAATGACAATAAGAGATGCTGGATTCCTAACGACGTTACCTATCATTTATTCGATGCGACGCAACGTTTAGCCGCAAGTCCCGTTCGGAATGATAGTAAATCTACTTAAATTTCTCAGCGCATGTGGCTAACCCGCGCTCAATTGATTGCCTTCGCCTGATTAAAGCCCTGGTATTTCTTCGGAATTTGTTCACTCGCTCGTCAATTTATTTGAGTTCCTCAATTTTAATCCTTGATTTGACCTTGGACCATTACAGTCTACCTCCTGAGGCATTGTGGAGAACGGGAGATTTCCCAGCGAAATTTGATTATGAATTGAGATAATCCAGAATAATTTGCGAGAAACTAATTTGGCCCGTGGCGAGAATGTGTGTGTGTCCTATCTATCGGACCGCTTTCCGCACCTGGCAGGAAGGGTTGCGGGTTGCCTTGCGAAGATGGGAAGTCAGTGACCGAGATGAGGGTGCGCTATTGCGGGGGGCGCCGCTGGCTATGGCCGAGAACTGGCATGCGAGGAGCGGGAAAAGTATCGCGTTGAGCCACCCTGTTAAGAGCTCTGGCTATCGTGACAATCAAATTGAGCAAGGCGGATCGGGCCAGTTCTCTTCAATATGACAGTTTCTATTCACGCCGCAAACCTAATTTGCGGCATAACCTGGACAGCTCTTCTTGCTGGCGCGTGTAGCAAACCACGAAAGCTCATCGAATACGCCAAAGAATGCTGCGTCTTCCGTTAGCTGACTCTGGAAGAACGCGAGCGGTATGGATTGACTGATCAATGACGGCGAGTGGCCTGCACCAGTGCATTCAGAAGCGGAACAGCTAAAATCTCAGTCTATCTCAATCTCGTCATTGAAGACAACAGAACCGTTTGCATACAATACCGTTCTTACAACCTATTGATATTGATACAAACAGATATTGTGGTAATGTTCCTTCGTAGGGGTGGCCAGCGCCGTCATGTCATACAGCATCCGCGTACCGCCGGTGTTTACACTGCAGGCTACATAAGCTTGAATCACAACACATACGACAGTGCGTTGTTGTCCTCAAGTTGACGTCCGCTGACGGCGCCATAGTGATGTCAGTGGCAATGAGATAGCTGCCGCGAGATTTGCTACAAGAATAAATCTGGGGCAGAATAGTTGCTATCACGCTTTAATTACCGGCACTCTGGTAGGTAATCAAGAGTGTAATAGTGATTCGCGTTTTTCAGAAACGTTGCTAACCAACAGGTGCTTTGGGCGGGACAAGCACCATCAATTGCATCAGTTTCGAGTGGCGGGAAGAAGCATGCCCGCAGTGTTGGTTATGAACAAAATGCGATATATATACATTGAGCATTCAGGGCGAAGTGAGCAAACTAGGAACGACAATCGAATCTTCATCATGAATGCGAACAACGCACAAAGATCTGAGCTCTGCCAATAAGAGAAGTTGAGCACTGTTGAGGTGTAACGACTTACGCCTTTAGTAGTCAAATAAAGGGCCTATCGTGACTGCAGCCGGATCATCATCTGTCATCTCCCCTCCGCCATCACCCTTTGCTGTTTTTCGACGACGCGACTTTTCCCTGATGTGGTTCGGCCAGCTGGTCGACACCATTGGCAGCTCACTGACCTCCCTGTCTGCCTCAATCCTGATATACCGCGAAACTGGATCGGCGGCCAGCGTAGGCTTGATGCTTGTCGCTACAGCCATGCCAAGCCTTTTCGTCGGTTTGTTTGCCGGCGTCATTGTCGATCGTTACGACCGCAAAAGAATCATGATCGCGGCCAATCTAATTCGGGCATTCCTGGTTTTCCTCATCCCCTTTTTGGTGCCGTTAAACACCGCCTGGCTGTACATACTGGTTGCCTTAACCAGTACAGTAGGCCAGTTTTTTGACCCAGCCCATGAGAGTGTACTGCCTGAAGTAGCCCCGGACGAAGAATTGGCAGCGGCCAATTCGCTAATGGCCATCAGCTCTTTTGGTTCCACAGCCATAGGCTTCGCCGCATCCGGCTTGCTGGCTTCGCTGGGTGACCTGAAGTGGGCCTTCTATATAGACGCGGTTACCTTCGTCCTTTCGGCTCTCTTCATAGCCCTGATCGACATCAAGCCACTGGTCGTTGATACAAAGACCAACGCTGCAGTGGTGGTTAGTAACCTGAAGAGTGGCTTGCGCCACCTAATCGACACGCCGATATTAAGCTCTTTGTTCTTGGTATCTATCCCAGTGCTGATCGCCTTCGGTCTTACCAATTCCATTTTGCTGCCCTTTGCAACCCGAGCACTAGATATGAGCGAGTTTCAATTTGGCATCCAGGAAGGGGCGACCTCAATCGGTTTCGTAATCGGCAGCCTGGCCATGGCTGGTTTTGCCGGCCGCCTGTATGAAGGCCAGTGGTTGACAATTGGTTTTATCGGCATGGGCATCCTGGGCATCGTCTACTCCCAGGCTACTGCCATCCCAGCGGCCATAACCATCATATTTTTCTCTGGCATCATGAACGCCCCAGCTTCCATCGCCCGACGCCTGGTTATACAACGACACTCGCCGAGGGAGATGCGTGGCCGGGTCAGCAGCGCCTTTTTCGTCGGCCGCGATATATTTTTCTTGATCGGAATGGGAGCGGCTGCCCTGGCCGATATCATCGACGTTCGGGTCATGTACCTGCTGGCATCGATTACCGTACTTTTTTCCGGCTTCCTAGTCCAGCTTTTGCCTGGCTTGCGCCAAGGTGCAGCTCAATGGCGTAAAGCATTGAGTATGATTCGGGCTGTTCCAATCGCCCCTGGGCTGGGCGCCGGCCGTATTGTCAGCCCGGCCGACCTAGATATGCTCGTCGGTCTGATGCCCCAACTCTCCGGATTAAGCGCCAAAGAGTGGGACGACCTGCTTCAAGGAGCGCAGGTCGTTTCGGCGCCGGCCAACACAGCCATTATTCGTCTGGGCGAGTCCGGTGAGGACGTTTATTTTATCCTATCAGGTCAAGCTATCGTCGGCTTTTATAACGAGGACGATCGCTTCAGCTCCCTGAGCGTCATGGGGCCGGGTGATTTCTTCGGCGAGATCGCTGCTCTAACGGGCTCGCGACGCACGGCCGATGTGATCACCGGAGAAGAGAGCAGCTTGATTGTAGTGACCGCCCACTCTTTACGCGGCATAATGGACAATCCTGCTGTCAGCCAGCTATTCCTGACCACAATGAGCGAACGCCTGACCACGGTCCAGATCACCGACATGCCTCGCTTCGCCGGGTACGACCAGCAGGAGCTGCGGGAGTTAAGGAAGACAAACAGCTAGCAGATGCCGGTTATTGGTTTACCATTACTGAGGTCAATGAAGATGAACGCAACTGACGATCTCGCTCGACTGCAAGCCGCCGCCGAGCGCGCCCAAGCTGGCTTCCACCATGAAGAAGCAATAGCCTTGTACACCGAGGCGATGGAAATCACGCATCTAGATGACGATCCAGCCGCCCTGACCCAACGCTATGAGCTGCTGTTTGGCCGGGGTCAATGTTACGAATGGATAGGAAAAGTCCAGTCGGCCATGGCCGATTTCGAAGCATCCGCCGACCTAACCGAGGCAATGCCACCTGACCGAGGGAATCTGGCCCTCAAGGCTAACGCTCTGAATTGGTTGGCCGGCCTAGCCCTTGTTCAGGTTGGCGTTTCCGAGGCCGGAGAGCTGGCCGAACAGGCCTTAAAACTGGCCCGCCAGGCTGGGGATCACCGGAGGGAAGGTAAGAGTCTTGACATCCTGGGCAGTGTTCATGATTCAAAAGGTCTTTATTCTCAATCCGAAGACCTGCGCCGCCAGGCCTTGGAACTGTACCGCCAAGCAGGCGACCAGAGAGGTGTAGCTACCCTCCTTTACCGGCTGGCTTTCGCTGGCTTACGCAGGGGAGCTTCCCAGACCCACATCGACCTGGGAAGGCAGTCATTAACCCTGGCCCGACAGATCGGCGATCGGGCAATCGAAGCGCGGGCGCTTAATGTGCTAGGCATCTTGAGCCAGGACTTGGCTCAGAAGCGGACCTATTATGAACGGGCTCTGGTTCTCGCCCAGGCGGTTGGTCACCTCTCCATCCAAATGGCAGTGACCAATAATCTAGCCATGAATTGTTTCCTTCTTGGTCTGTATCGCCGTGGGCTGGCTTATGCTGACATGTTACTTGGCTTTTTTCCGGAAAGTCCCGCTGCAAGGGCCTTATACGCCGACATTTTTGGGTTGAACGCTCTGGGCTTAGGCCTGGTCGACGAGGCCGAGACGGCCTGGCGCGAAGGGGTGAGGGTAACCCAAGATATCAAGGACAGAGAGGGGGAACTTTACTGCTCGGTTGGCCTGGGACTAACGGCCCTGGCTCGAGGCCAGGCGGGCGAGGCGCGCCAGATCTTCGACAATCTGGTCGGCGAGTTGCGCCAGGCTGATAGCGCCATCCTTTCCCATGTCCTGGCCTGGAAAGCCGCCGCCCACCTTGCCTTGGACGAGATCGAAGAGGCTAAAAGAGCCTCGGCCGAGGGCGTAAAGCTGTTCGAATCCGGTGTTCTCCTCACAGAATATTCGAGGGCGGAAGTCTGGTGGCACCACTATCGGGCGCTGGCCGCTGCCGGGGAGGAAGAGGCCGCCTGGGAGGCATTAGACCGGGCCCGGGCCGAGATGCTGGAAACGGTGACCAACCTGAGCGACGAAGGCCTGCGCCGGAACTACTTTAACAAAGTGGCTGTTAACCGCGATATTGTCCACGCCTGGTTGGAAGAAACCGCCGCCCGGGATCTATCTCTGGAGCCGCTAACGGATGGGCTGAGCGGCACCAGCGACCTACAAGAACAATTCAGGCGTCTAAATGAGATCGGCGTGCGTCTGAACGCTCGTCGTGAAGAGCGTGATTTGCCTACCTTCATCCTCGACGAGTTGATCGAGCTGACAGGCGCCGAAGAGGCAGCAGTACTGCTGCTGGACGGGGCTGGGGAAGCCCTGGTGGTGGCCGCCGATATGGACGAAGCCCGGTCGCAAAAGCTTACCAGCGAAATAGCCCAGCTCCTGGATGATACCGGCCTCAAACGCCAGCCTCTCCTGACGTATACGCCAGATGATGCGGATGATCTGAACCAGACCTCGATTCTGTGTGTGCCGCTGGTTACCCATAACAAGGCGGTCGGCTGGCTGTACGCCGAGCTATCCGGAATTTACGGCCGTTTCACCCTGCAGGACCGGGACCTGGTCAACGTTCTGGCCAACCAGGCTGGTATAGCTGTGGAGAACGCAGATTGGGCCGCCTCCCTGGAGGATAAAGTCGAGCAGCGCACGGCCGAGCTTCATGCCGCAAACGTGGCGCTGGAGGAGAGAACATCTGAGCTTGCCATCATTAACAAGGTCCAGGAAGGACTGGCTGCCGAGCTGGATATCCAGGTCATTTACGACCTGGTCGGCGATAAGATCCAGGAGATCTTTGACGCCCAGGTTGTCTTCATCACCAGCTACGATAAGGCTTACGAAAAAAAGACCCCTCACTACCTCAGGGAAAAGGGCGAACGGTTCTATCCCGATCCGAATCCTCTCAACCAACTTCACCGAAACATCGTCCGCCGTCGTGAGGTGTTGGTGTTCAATGAGAACCTTGAAAGCGAGTTGGCCGCCTTAGGGGCTGAGACAGTTCCTGGCACCGAAGATCCACTGTCGGCCGTTTTCGCCCCACTCATTTCTAGGGAACGTGTTTTCGGCGTCATTGGCTTACAGAATCTGGACCGGGAACACGCTTATAGCGAGAATGATGTCCGTCTGCTTACGACCCTGGCCAACAGCTTGAGCGTGGCCCTGGAAAACGCCCGGCTTTTCGACGAGACCACCCAACGAGCGGCCGAGCTGGCTATCATCAATAGCGTCCAGGAAGGGCTAGCCGCCGAGCTGGATATCCAGGCCATCTATGAACTGGTCGGCGACAAGATCCAAAGGATTTTCGATGCTCAATCTGTCTTGATCGTCGGCTATGACGAGGCTTACGAAACTCGAATCTTTTACTATGGTTGGGAAAAGGGCGAACGTTTTTATATCGGTCCATTACCCCTCAACCAACTTCATCGAAACATCATCCAGCGTCGGGAAGTGTTAGTGTTCAACGAAAACGCAGATGATGAGTTGACCGCATTAGGGGCTGAGACAATGCCCGGCACCGAAGCTCCGCTGTCGGCCGTCTTTGTTCCCCTTATCTCCGGCGAGCGGGTCTTCGGCATCATCAGCCTGCAGAACCTGGACCGGGAACACGCCTTCAGCGAGGGTGACCTGCGTTTGCTGACTACCGTGGCTAACAGCATGAGCGTAGCCCTAGAAAACGCTCGCCTTTTCGACGATACCCAGCGGCTTCTATCCGAGACCGAGCAGCGAAACGCCGAGTTGGCCATCATCAACAGTGTCCAACAAGGATTGGTGGCTCAGGTTGATTATCAGGGCATCATTGACTTGGTTGGCGACAAGTTGAGAGAGGTCTTCGATACCAGGAATATAATCATAAATTTTATTGACCGCCAGACCAATATGTACGTGACTCCCTATTCTTACGAGCATGGGCAGCGGCTGACGATTCCACCTCAGCCGATCTCTGGGATTGCCAAGATCATCACAGAATCAGGCCAACCCCTGGTTATTAACGAGAATATGGCCGCCGAAATCGCCGCAATTGGCCAGCGTGTTTTTCCGGGAACGGATATGGCCAAGTCTCTAGTGGCTGTTCCCATTCTCCTGGCCGGCCGCGTTATCGGCAAGTTACAGCTGGAGAACCACGAACGAGAGTACGCCTTCTCCGATTCCGACATCCGCCTGATGCAAACCCTGGCCAGCAGCATGAGCGTGGCTCTGGAAAACGCCCGCCTCTTCGACGAAACCACCCAACGAGCGGCCGAGCTG
>JBARZW010000155.1:0-9282 GCA_049650305.1 Promineifilaceae bacterium (SeqCode) | reverse complement strand
GCCAATAGCCACATCTCGAATGAAGGGCTGCTTTCGGGTGAAAAGCCGGCTATGAACTCGCCTCGATAAAGGGCAACGGCCGCCTTGAGCGTTTCCCGGCAATGGCTGCACAGGGGCAGCCCCTGGCCACAGTGGACCTGGTAGCCGGTCAGGAATCCATCGAATGTGGAGACGTCAATCCAATGAGGGCCGGCTGGATCGAGCTGGATGTCGTGGACCGAGACTAAGAGTTGCGGATCGGGATTGGTGATGTCGCCGATGGCCGAGCGTAGCCTGAATATGGTCTGGCGTAGGTTAGCACGGGCGGCCGCGTCCGGTTGGTCAGGCCAGAGCAAAGGTCCCAGGGCTTGCCGCCGGTGCGGCCGGCCGGTCTCCACGGCCAGGTGAGCCAACAAGGCCCGGACCTTATCCGTGGCAAAGTGGATCGGCCAGCCGTCCAGCGTGGCCTGGAAAGTGCCAAACAGTGTGATATTCAGTTGAGCCATTAGGCAGCCTGCCGCTATGGTGTGACGCTCCGCCAGTGATCTATGGGGAAAGTAGATCACGGCCTGCTAAGGATGGGAAATGATAGCTCCGATCAATTTTTAGCCCTTATATCTTACATTATAGACGAAAAACCAATTAACTCAATGGCTTTGAGATACTTTTCGCTCCCTTGTAACGTTTTTGTAACGCCCCTCTGCTACGCTTTGGGCTAGAGGAATTGAGATTTCGGCAACCCTATTTGGTTTGAGGTGGAGCGTCATGGCCGAAATAAATCATAGCTGGCAGGCCGGCGAGCAAGATTATCGCGCCTACTTGCTACGCTGTTGGCAAGAAGAAGATATCCAGCACGGGAGGGAGCCAGAAGGTTCCCCCGTTTGGCGTTTCACCCTGGTGCAGATAGACAACGAGCGTAGAACGAAAGGCTTCGCCTGCAAAGAGAAGCTTCTAAATTATCTTCGGGAGGAGTTTGGTTAGATGGAAGAAATAAGCCCGGCATCGACTTCGATTAACAAATCATTTACCGGTCAAGAGGAGAGAATGAAAATGGTTCGCCATAAAATTCGATTACCTGTTGTCGTTTTTGTCATATTGGTAATATTGGTCTTGACCTCGCCTGGGGAGACTTCGGCCGCCCGGGCACAATCAGAAAGCTCTCGACCCATTGCAGCCATGGTTACCGAAACTACCCAGGTTTACCCGGCTAATAACCCGCCGTTGGCCGACGTTGGCGGCCCTTACTCGGGCTACCTGACACCGGCCGTTAGCTTCGACGGCCGGAGCTCCTTCGATCCCGAAGGAGATACGCTGACATACGAGTGGGATCTGGACAATGATGGCGCGTTTGACGATGCAACCGGGCCAACGGCCGGTTATCAATTTGCCACCACAGGATCCCACACAATCTGTCTTCAGGTCAGTGATCCGGGCGGATTGTCTGGTCAGGAATGCACTTCGGTGTCAGTTGCTAACTATCCAAAGGGCCAATCATGGATCTGTGGGTGGCGGCTAGATTGTTGGCATGAAACCCGCATAATCAGTCTAGATCCCGACTTCGGGAACGAAGGACGGAATATCCTGGCTAGAGCTTATATAGAAGAACGCATGTGTAAGTTAGACACGGAGGAAGGTTGGCAGGACCAACTTTGGGGTGTGATTTATTGTTATCCGTGGGAGCCTTTCCATGCTTTTAACGATTCAAATGACTGGGCGGTTACAAATTTTTATTTGGGCAATTCGACAGCCACCGCTGTAAACAGCACTAGTGGATGGGTCCAGGCACCATTATCAGTCCCAGCTGATGCTGTTCAGCTCGTAGCTGAATTTCCGGGTTTTACGTACTTAGCCAGTCCCCAAGAAATTCCAGCTATCTCGCACACCCTGGCTTTTATCATTAACAAGCCTCCAGTAGCAGATGACCTGGTTGTGACAACTGCGGAAAATGCACCTATTGACATAACGTTGACGGGAAGCGATGCGGACGGCGATTTCCTGACCTACTCCGTTGTGGATGAGCCGGACCATGGTTCGCTGAACGGTTCCTATCCCACCCTTACATATACGCCGGAGGATAACTTCTTTGGTGTCGATACTTTTTCCTTCATGGCCAATGATGGCCTTGTCGATTCGGCCGAGGCTACCGTGACTGTTAATGTCACCGCTGTGAATGATCCACCTACCGCCAATGACGATTCCGAAACGACAGATGAAGAGTCGGCTTTTACAACAGGCAACGTATTGGATAACGACACCGATCCTGACTCTGCAGGTAGCTTGAGCGTGAGTGCTATTGACACATCAGGAACGATTGGTATGGTGACCGACAACGGGGATGGTACTTTTTATTATGATCCAAACGGAAAATTCGAGGGGCTTGCAACGGGCGAGTCCGATTCAGACAGTTTCGATTACACTTTGTCGGATAGTCAAGGTGGCGAAGACACAGCCACAGTGACTATATTAATCACCGGTGTGAACGACCTACCATCGGCCAGTGATGATGCCGACGAAACAGATGAAGATACGGCGTTTACCACGATAAATGTACTGGCTAATGATACCGATGCAGATAATTCGGACACCGTGTCGGTGAGCAGCCTGAACACGGCCGGAACGATTGGCATCGTCACCAACAATTGGGATGGGACCTTCGAATATGATCCAAATAGTCAGTTTGAGACGCTGGGGGTTGGCCAGGAGGCTACAGACACTTTCGAATACACCTTATCGGACGATAATGGCGGGATTGATACAGCGACGGTGACAATCACCATTATCGGGGCCAACGAAGCTCCCACGGCCGATGACGACAGTTACAATACAAACGAGGATACGCCCCTCACCGCCTCCGCGCCGGGTGTACTGGACAACGACAGCGACGTCGATGGCTTATCACTGACGGCCGTACTCGATACGTCGACCGCCCATGGCACCCTAACCCTTTACGACAATGGCTCCTTCGAATACGCACCCAACCCCGACTTCTGCGGCTCGGACAGCTTCTCCTATCAGGCTAACGACGGCGCAAGCAGCTCCAATATCGCCACCGTCACCATCGATGTGCTTTGTGTCAATGACCCGCCCACGGCCGATGACGACAATTACAGCGCGGTAGAAGACACGCAGCTCAGCGAGGGCGTGTTGGGCCTGCTGGACAACGACACCGACGTCGATAGTCCATTACTGACGGCCGTACGCGATACGTCGACCGGCAATGGCGTCCTAACCCTGAACGACGATGGCTCCTTCGACTACTTACCTAACTCAGACTTCTGTGGTCTGGACATCTTTACCTATCAAGCCAACGATGGCCTAGATTACTCCAATATCGCCACCGTCACCATCGATGTGCTTTGTGTCAACGACCCGCCCGTGGCCGACAACCAGTCTGTCAGTACAGATGAAGATACAGCCGTAAACATCACGCTGTCGGCAACAGATATAGAAGGCGATACCTTAACCTATGCCGTCGTGAGTTCACCGCAGCATGGTGTGCTGAACGGGCAGACGCCCAACCTGACCTACACGCCTTTCGAAGACTACAACGGCAGCGATAGCTTCACCTTCCAGGCCAATGATGGCGCAACTGACTCCAACGAGGCCACAGTGACCTTCACCGTCGATCCGATCAATGATCCACCGGTGATCAACACGGTTTCTAACAATGGTCCTATTCTGGAAGGGGGCAGCGCGATCGTATCTGTCAACGCCTCTGATGTCGACGGTGATGACCTGGCATTTCATTTCGACTGCGAAAATGATGGGAATTTCGAGATCGGCCCGCTTGCCTCCAACAGTGTTACTTGTGGTTTTGCAGATGACGGCGAGTACCAGGTCGTCGTAAGCGTAAACGACGGAGATGGTTCTGATGACTCGGCTTCCACCCTGGTAATGGTTGATAACGCGGCTCCCATTGTAACCCCACCGACCGATAGGAGTGAGCTGTTAGGTGTTGTTGGTCCCTTTGACCTTGGCTCCTTTAGCGATCTCGGGACAATGGACAGCCCCTGGTCGGTAACGGTCGACTGGAATGATAATTTCCCCAGCGCATTCTCACTGGAGGCATCAGGTCCGATTGGATCCCTGAACCACAACTATGCATCGGCCGGATGGTACCTGGTGAATGTAGAAGTAACTGACAAGGACGACGGCGTTGGCTCGGAGGACTTCCAGATCACGATAGAGAATCCGGTGCCGGTAATTAGCGGGCTAACGCCCCAGACAGTGGTGACCGGGGAGCCGGACTTCAACTTACTGGTCGATGGCGCTAGTTTCGTCAGCACCTCCCAGGTGCAATGGAACGGCATCGCTCAGGAGACAACCTATCTGTCAGCGAATCAGTTGCAGGCCACCATACCGGCGACACTGATTATCACGGCCGGTACGGCCGAAATCACCGTCTTCAATCCCGAACCCGGTGGTGGCACATCAAACCTGATGGCCTTTTACGTAACCGAGGAAACAGTAGCGGTGGAAGCATATGACTCTGGGAGCAGTACAGATCCGGCCGATTCGGCCACGGCCTCGACGGATAATGGCAGCGCCACAGCCAGTGGGGGCACGGGAACAGTTGTGGTCGCCGAATACAGCGACAATCCCTGTGATGAGGAATTGTTTATGACCAGCGACGTCTACTTCGATGTCTATCTTTCCGTTGACAGCACCTTCCTAGAGGTACAGGTTACCTTTGATAACGTGGAAAATGGTTCTGAGCTCTTCTGGTGGGATGGTACGGCCTGGGCAGAGGTTGAAGGTGCTATCTATGATCCAGCTACCAATTCGATCTCCTTTGTGGTGACGACCGATACCTCGCCGAGTATCGATCAGCTCAACGGCACAGAATTTGGTCTGGTCGATGGCGCTCCTTATGCACTCAGTGCCTCTCCGGCCGGTCATCAGGTTCTCCAATACAGCGACAGCATCATCCCAGTAATGATCGAGGCCAGCGACGCCGGTGCTGGGCAGATGACTGCCAGCGTCAATCTGCCATGGCTAACTGTCTCTGAGGAGAGCTGTGGGCCTGATGATAGTAGTACAATCTGCACCTGGGTGCTGACCGGCAGAGCCGATACACCACCAGGGGAGTATGAGGCAGCCGTTACTATAGCCGACGAAGCCGGCAATGAGGTAGAGGTTATTGTCACTTTCGAAATCTTGCCGGAGGATGCGCGCGCGTTCTATGTCGGTTCGATGTATGTGGCCACCTCGGATGCCAATGATGGCACGGCAGACATCCAACTGAGAGCGACAGTGCAGGATATTAGCGCTGCCATCAGTGATCCGGACACGGATCCATATCCGGGCGACATCAGCAACGCCATAGTCAGGTTCAAAAATGAAGCTGGCGCTGTGCTTTGTACGGCGCCCTCTGTTGAATTAATCGTGCCCGGTGACACCAGCGTGGGCTCTGCCGTGTGCACCTGGACTGCTGACATTGGCAATTCGGATGCGGTTCCCTTTGAGATCCACATTGAAGTTGACGGTTACTACGTCGAGACAACCGACAACGAAGTTGTGATTATCGTTGCCCGGCCGTTGGATAATTTCATCAGTGGCGGTGGCTACCTGGTCCTTAGCGATTCCGAAGGGTTGTACGCCGGTGGTGAGGGCACGCATACGAACTACGGCTTTAATGTGAAGTTCAACCCGGCCGGTACCAACTTGCAAGGGCGGGTGACGATCATCATACGCACCGACGACGGTCATAAGTACAAATTCAAGTCAAATAAGTTGACTTCCCTGGGTGTGGACATGGATTCGGACTCTGACGGCAACAATATAGATCCGCCACACTATGCTGAATTCGAAGGAAAAGCAAATCTGACAGACGTCACAGACGAGGCTATTCCCATCAGTCTTGACGGCAATCTTACTCTGTATTTGACCATGCATGATGATGGCGAGCCGGGCGACAATGATACCATCAGCATCACGATATGGGATGGCAAAGGGCAGCTCCTATTCTCGTCCTATTGGGTAGGAGTCCAGTCGGCCGAGCAGATCGTCGGTGGAGGTAATCTGCAAGTACGTTAGCTCCAGTTTATCTGAGATCATCATCCGTGCTGATATGGAAGGCCCCTCGTTCTTTTGGCGAGGGGCTTTTTTTGTACGCCCGGCATGGGCAATGACTAGGAGGTGAAAGACCTCTGCGGACGTTGACCCGACGAACCGCTAGCCGAAGGCAACTGCGTGAGCGTGAGCAAACGTGGAGAGGAAGCCGGAGAGCAAAACCTGGACCTGATGGACAAGAACCACGTACAGAGGCATAGAGCACGGGGTGAGCTGGCAAGAGGCAGTGAAGCCCAAAGAGGGTCAAAGTGGCTCGATGTAAACGTGGCAGGGGTCAGGGGAAAGTTATAGCACCTTATCCGGGGAGACCTGCCCAAAGCGGGCAGGAGTCAGCAGAGGCCATAGTAGTCGGCGGATGGGGAAACTCATCTACAAGGCGAAGGGCTGAACGGCGAAGGAGTTGAGTAACCAGAAGGAAGATAGTGGAAAGCAACTGACATCTGGCGAAAACCGGGGCGGACGTAGAGGGAAAGCTGAAGGCTGGGGATAAGCGTCTGGGGTGAAGACCACTATCGGGCCAAATGGAGAAAGAAATAACTCAACACGAAGACGGAATGTGGGAAGAAATCTTTAGTCGGCCGAATCTGTTTGCAGCATTGGAACGAGTGCAACGGAACGGTGGCGCACCAGGGATAGACGGTATGACCGTAGAGGAACTGCCGGAACACCTGAAAGCACACTGGCTGAGCATACGAGAGAAGCTGGAAGCAGGGACCTATCAACCGAGCCCGGTGAAGCGGGTAAAAATACCAAAGCCGAATGGCGGAGTGAGGTTGCTAGGCATCCCCACGGCGCAAGACCGGCACATACAGCAGGCGATGCATCAAGTAATCAGTCGGGAGTATGAACCGACGTTCAGTGACCATAGCTACGGGTTTCGACGCCATCGAAGTGCCCATCAGGCGGTAGAAGCCGCGCAAAGGCACATCACGGCGGGATACAAGTGGGTAGTGGACATAGATATGGCCAAGTTCTTTGACACAGTGAATCATGACCGGCTAATGGCGCGGATGAAAGAACGAATCAGCGACAAGCGAGTCTTGAGACTGGTCAACGCCTATCTGAAAGCGGGGGTGATGGTGAACGGTGTGGTGATAGAAACGGGGGAAGGAACACCGCAAGGTGGGCCATTATCGCCGTTACTATCGAACATCGTGTTAGACGAGTTGGACCGAGAACTCGAGAGACGCGGGCATCGCTTTGTACGATACGCCGACGACTGCAATATCTACGTGAGAAGCAGACGGTCGGCGGAACGGGTGCATGCTAGCACCCAGCGGTACATTGAAGGACGGCTACGCTTGAAAGTCAATGAGGAGAAAAGTGCTGTGGACCTGGCAACAAGACGCAAGTTCCTTGGCTTTAGCTTCTATTGAAGAGCAGGCGGGGTTGGCATCCGAATCGCCCGCCAGAGTTTAGAGCGAATGAAACGCAAAGTGAAGCAGATGACGAGACGAAATCAGGGCCAGTCGCTGGAAGAGATTCGAGACAGGCTGAACCCCGCTATCGTCGGATGGGTCAATTACTATGCCCTTGCGGATGGCCGAAAGCATATGGCTCGATTTGACGAACGGTTACGCCGTCGGATGCGACAGATAGCGTGGAAACAATGGAAGACGCCGCGGAACCGACGCGAGAACCTACATAATCGAGGGGTCTCAGAATACTGGGCCGTTCGTGCCGGAGGGACAAGCCTTGGACCGTGGCGGATGTCCAAATCGCCATCGGTACATTACGCCATGAATAATACCTATTGGCAAGAATTCGGACTAAGGAGTTTTCTAAAACAATTCCTACTTCGTCATACTTAACCGAACCGCCGGATGCGGACCCGCATGTCCGGTGGTGTGGGAGGGGGGCGTTTGCCCCCCTATCCCGATTTATTAACACAAGCTTTTCGTTATCGCCGTGCGGCCGCCTTCGATAATGTCTCTGTTTCCCACTCAAAGGGGATCTGCTTCGAACCACATAGGTCAACTTAAAGTTACGCCCTTTGATCTGGCACAAACTCAGGTGTAAATTGCTTGATAAACTGTATCCCTTCTAGCAATGCACCAACCTTGAACTCCTCACCAAAGATTACCGGGTTTTGATTGAGGCGTGTGAAAACACTTTTATGGATAGATCTTCGGTGCCAGTTTGTGATCTATTAGCTCCTCAACTTGTGATTTATGCACCTGAGACTCGAACCGCAGCTCAGAGAGAAAGGGCCCAGCATTGCCAGGCCTCACTAGAGTATTCTGATTGAGCACCCCAGGAGGGACTCGAACCCCCAACCTACGGATTTATAGTCCGGCTTACTATCCTCTGAGCAAACGGCAGAGGGTAGACGTTTTAGAAAAATGTCACCGTCAACCGATCTGTCTCATGCTTCCAATCCCTCCACTAATCCTATTAGATTCAAGTCTATGAACTACTTTATAAGCGACGCTGAATCGGATATTAAAGAAAGGTATCGGCACGTAGACTGTGTGCGATATCTCTGATCCCCACATAAAAGATGGGCCGTGAGGGATTCGAAACCCCGACCAAGTGAGTAAGCGACACATGGCATACGATTATTGAT
The DNA here is from genome assembly GCA_049650305.1 of Promineifilaceae bacterium (SeqCode). GTDB lineage: Bacteria > Chloroflexota > Anaerolineae > Promineifilales > Promineifilaceae > UBA11865. The sequence goes on along the minus strand of JBARZW010000155.1, from coordinate 665 downwards.
CGGGCCTAATAAGATCGATTTAGGGGTGGAAAGAGCCGTCTAAATGAGCATAGAGAGCATTATTAGCATTCACTGAAGCACGGACGACCTTTTTCGTCAAACCTATTAACACCAGACTATGAACTCTACCGGAAGGGGAACGATACGGATTATCCCTTGCCCAAGACTTACTCAATATTTGGATGCTCTTAAGAAAGGCGAATATCTCTGCGTATATTTGAGTAGTGGACAGCTCAACCATTTAATTTTATGGACTGTCCCTGGAAACGAGGATTAGGAAGGAAGTGCACCACGAAATTTGAAAGATCCCAAGGCAATATATTGATTATGTTGACACTATAGATTTCTCTGCTATCATAATTCCTAATGATACAAATAGCGATTCAGCCCGCCCCTCGTGGCCGACGACGCCGGACAACAGGTCTGGTAATTCAGGGTTGTCTGATTAGCTAAATTCCCATCAAAGCGAGAGCGAACCCGCCAGACCGATAAACCGGCTGGCGGGTTTTTTTGTTTTCAGGCGCACAACGAGGCGCAGGTTGATTGAAGGAGTGTCGGTGATAAAGGCAGGCATATTTGGGGCAACTGGATACACCGGCTATGAACTGGTTAAGATCCTGACCAGGCATCAGGAGGTCTCAATCCGGTTTGCCACGTCTCATTCT
>JBARZW010000154.1:0-6014 GCA_049650305.1 Promineifilaceae bacterium (SeqCode) | reverse complement strand
TTGACTTGAACATGCCAATTACGGCCATTCGGATCGCATTTGACAGGATGAGGTTGTCAATGGGTTGCTTCACGGAGATGGACTCGATGGCCACAATGCTCCCTGAGCCACGTTCTATCATGTGGGGTACGACGGCGTAACACAGGCGCACGGCGCTCATCAGAGTCAGGTTGGCAGCGGTTTCCCAATCCTCAGGCCTTAAATCGAGGAAATTGCCTGAAGGTGGGCCTCCAGCATTGACGACCAGGATGTCGATCTGCCCGAAGTGATCGAGGGTCGTTCTAACCAGACGATCGATGTCCTCTTGCAGCGTCACATCGGCGCGGACGGTGACGACCTCGGCGCCAGTCTCCTCTCGTATCTCGGAAGCGGCCGTTTCTAACGTATCGCTCCGTGCACACATGACGACCCTGGCTCCTTCCCGGGCCATCTGTCTGGCGGTTGCTTTGCCAAGGCCTTTGGATGAGGCCGTTACCAGGGCTACTTTATCCGACAGTTGTAAGTCCATATTTGCGTCTCCAGGATGAGCTGAGCGTTGCTTAAGATTGTGTTGGCTTAAGTCTATTGAAGGCAAACGGTAATATTGAATCGTAATTGAGTATAGCAGCGATTTCAAACGGACTCAATCAGGGACTTAGTTCAAATTGTCTAAGATGATGACTGGAGAGATACTTGCAGCGCAGTTGAATGGCTGATTCCTCTTTGAACACTGAGCCAATTGTTTGCAGAACGATATTTAACATGTAGACTATTCTTATAACCCTGTTCCACAAATCCGCCATCACAACAATTGACCCGTTTCATTGATGTTTCACTGCAGCCACCGTTTGCAAGTAAGGAGGAGAAGGATGAAGCCCAAGTTTTATCTTCTGATCGTAGGTCTGCTGATGGTCACGGCTTTAATTTTCAGCGCCTGTCAGGCGGAGCCGGAGCAAGTCGAAGTCACTCGTGTAGTCGAAGTAGAGGGTGAAACCCAGTCCGTCGAAGTGACCCGCGTAGTCGAGGTCGAGGTCGAAGTAGAAGGCGAGACGCAAACTGTCGAAGTCACGCGAGTCGTCGAGGTTCCTGGCGAAGCAGAGGTGCAGTTCCCCGAAGGGACGGAACTCAAGATTCTACAGTGGAGCCATTTCGTTCCGCAATACGACGCCTGGTTCGATCCTTTCGCCGAAGCGTGGGGCGAGGCCAATGGCGTCGAGGTAACAGTGGACCATATCAACATCGCCGAGCTGCCAGCGGCGACCGCGGCGGCCCTTGACGCCGGCGAGGGACATACGCTCATTGAGCTAAACATGGGGGCCTCTACTTTTATCGAAGGCCTCCGTGATCTGGCGGATCTCAATATGCGGGCTCAAGAGCTCTTTGGACCCCAGGCGCAAACCTGCACGGCCAACTCATACCTGCCCGCCAACGACATGTGGTACGGTTATTGTCACGCCTGGGTGCCTGACCCCGGTGACTATGACCGCGCATTATGGGAGGCAGCTGGTTTTCCGAACGGTCCCGCAACTTGGGATGATCTATTGGTAGGTGGCACCCTCATCAAGGACGAGTCCGGTGTTCCTATGGGTCTTGGCCTGTCACCTGAAATCGATTCGAATATGGCCATGAGAGCCATCATCTGGTCCTTTGGTGGTTCGATTCAGGATGAGAACGAATGTGTGACCATCAACTCGCCGGAGGTGTTGGAGGCTGTTAATTACCTGGTCGATCTCTACAATAACACCATGACTGAGGAGGTTTTTGCCTGGAGCGCGGCTTCCAACAACCAGGGTCTGATCGCCGGTGAACTCTCCTACATACTAAACTCAATCTCCGCTTATCGTAGTTTGCAGGCGATCGATCCAGCAGCGGCCGACAATATCGGCTTCTCACCTGCACTAAGCGGACCGCGCGGCGACCAACATGCATCGGCCCATGTCTGGAACATCTATGTCATGCCCGAATACGTTGAAGACGGCCCTGAGAAGGACGCCGCCGAGGCATTCCTATTGCACCTCACTGCTAACTACAATCAGGCGGTCTTCAACAGCAAGCTGTATAATTTCCCAGGCTTCGAGGAAACAGTTCCGGAATTGTTTGGGGAAGGCAGCTGGCTGGAAAACGATCCCTTTGGCTCGCGACCGGCCGATAAGCTGACGGTGTTGCTGACCGCCATGGACACGGTTACCTATATAGGGTGGCCTGGTCCGTCCAACCCGAGCATTGCCGAAGTGTACGCCACCAATATTATTCCAACGATGATGGGCAAAGCTGCGCTTGGTGAATTGTCACCGGAGGAGGCGATTGCCGAAGCCGAGGAACAAATCGAATTGATATTCGAAAAGTGGCGAGATAAGGGGCTGGTCGGCTGCGCACCCTAATATAGTAAAACAACGAGATTGGCGGTCTAAGACCGCCAATCTCAACTCACCGGAGATTCATGGCCACTGTAGAAACGCGCAACATCAAGAAGTATTTTGGGTCTGTTAAAGCTGTCGACGGTGTGAATCTGGCCATCAGGGAGGGGGAATTCTTTGTCATCTTAGGCCCGTCAGGCTGCGGCAAAACTACCTTGATGCGCGTGATCGCCGGGCTGGAGACTCCGACGGAAGGTGACGTACTTATTGACGGCGAGCGGGTGACCGAGTTACCTCCTCGCATGCGGGACCTGGCGATGGTTTTTCAGAGTTACGCCCTGTATCCCCATATGACCGTTTTTGATAATATCGCCTTCCCGTTGAAGGCAAAGAAAGTGCCAAAAACGGAGCTGCGATTGAAAGTCGAAGCTTCGGCCACAACCTTAGGCGTGAATCCTCTCCTGGATCGCAAACCGCGCCAACTCTCGGGTGGGGAGAGACAACGGGTAGCCCTCTGCCGGGCGATGGTCAAAGAGCCGCGAGTTCTACTGTTAGACGAACCTCTCTCAAACCTGGATGCCAAGCTACGCGTTGCGGCGCGAAGCGAATTAGAGATGTTCCAGCGCCAGATGGGAATTACTACTATCTTTGTAACTCATGACCAGATTGAAGCCATGGCCATGGGAGACAGAATCGTGGTTATGTCAGCCGGGAAGATCATGCAGGTTGGTCCACCTCAGGAAATATACCATGATCCAGTCAACCTGTTCGTGGCTACCTTCTTGGGTTCGCCTACAATTAACCTCCTGGAAAAAGATGGTTGTCTGGTGGGCTTCCGGCCCGAACACTATCTACCCAGCGAGTCGTCAATCGTTAAGAGTGATCTGGTAACAACGATTCCGCTTCGAGTTTCACTTGTGGAGAATCTAGGGGCTGATCGCCTTGTCTACGGTGAAGTTAAGGATTCCTTTGAAGGTAAGACGGCAGCAGCCAAGCTGCCATCCATGGTAGCGATAGCTATTGAACCAGGAGAGACATACGATTTCGTGATCGAGACTAAGCATCTGAAATTCTTTGACAAGGTGTCTGGTCTAAAAACAGACCCGATATCTTTTTAATAACTACCACTCATGGAACAGGCCACGAAACGCCCAGTTACCATTAAAACAAGGCTGCAGTATCTGACCGACCGGGAAGGATTCTTGGGTACGGTATTCCTGGCACCTGCCGTCTTGTATATCTTGCTTCTGGTAGCCGTACCTTTCGGCTTAGCTATTGCCTTTAGTTTGTCAGATGTGACCGTTGGTGATACGAGTCTTGACTATGTGGGGCTGGACAATTTCAGTCGAATATTGAAAACTCCCCAATTTCGCCGGGCGCTACTCAATACTTTTATCTTCACTTTGGCTGCTCAGCTGATAGTCATTTTTTTGGCCAACATCCTAGCCTTGATCTTTTACGAGGATTTTCCTGGAAAATGGATCGCCCGCATGTTGATAATCATGCCCTGGGCTACACCCATCTCTCTGGGAACTATTGGCTGGCTGTGGATCTTTGATTCCAAGTTCAGCCCCATTGACTGGGTATTACAGCAGCTAGGGCTGTTGGGTCCGGACACATTACTGGGACCGGGCAAGCATCTCAATTATCTAGGTCGCGAAGAGCTTGCGATGGTCGCCGTTATCTTGATCCACGTCTGGCGAATGCTGCCTCTGGCGACAGTCATCTTGTTAGCCGGCCTATCCTCTATCGACAGAGACCTTATTGATCAGGCCGAAGTAGACGGGGCCACATTCTGGCGAATCCATACCAGGATAAGATTACCCTTGCTCTTCCCAATCATGAGTATCGCTCTTCTTTTTGGATTGATATTTACTTTTAGCGATATGGTTGTCGTCTTCCTGCTAACTAGAGGTGGCCCGGTTTACTATACGCAGGTTTTGCCGGTATGGGCCTGGTTTAAGGGCATTGACGGCGGCAACCTGAGCGAAGGTGCGGCCGTTGCCCTGTTCCTATTCCCGCTATTATTAGTTGTGGCCATCTTTATGCTTAGGGCCGCCAGTCGTTCGGAGGTGAATTAGCAATGACCTCTAGACGCTGGCCAAAGCAGGTTGCACTTCTGGTGGGTGTGGCTTTTTTCTGCTTCTTTGCGGTTTTTCCTTTCCTCATAATGATCATCAATACTTTCAAACAGGATGCCGATCTTTACCGGCCGCAGAACAACCCGTTCATTTATAATTTCCCGCCAACACTAGACAATTTAAGATTGCTTTTCCAGGAAACAAACTACTTAACGTTCGCCAAGAATTCCCTCATTGTCGGCGGGCTGGTGGTGATCATTACCGTTGTAATCGCCATACCGGCTGCCTATAGTTTAGCCAGGTTGACTGGCCGTCTGGGGGAATCGGCCGGGATCCTGATTTTCCTTGTTTACCTGGTGCCTCCCTCGCTCCTCTTCATCCCGCTCTTCCGTATAGTAGCCAGCTTGCATCTGAACAATACACTCTGGGCCCTGGTTCTGGTTTACCCCACCATATCAATTCCGTTTTCAACCTGGCTGCTTATGGGATTCTTCAAATCGATCCCACGCGATTTAGAGGAAGCAGCAATGGTTGATGGCTTCAGCCGGCTGAGCGCATTCCTAAGAGTGGTTTTGCCCTTATCGTTGTCGGGAGTTGTCGCCGTAATTGTATTCACTTTTACCCTAACGCTACACGAGTTCGTATATGCTGCCACGTTTATAACGGCATCATCACAGCGAACGCTCAGCGTTGGCGTGCCGATAGAACTGGTGCGGGGCGATGTCTTCTTCTGGCAGTCACTATTGGCGGCGGCCATCATCATAGCTATCCCTGTGGCCATTGTTTACAATTTTTTCCTCGATCGAATAGTGGCCGGGTTCACAATGGGAGCGGTTAAGGGATAGTCACTTTCCAGCCGGTAGGCCATCACTGTACGCAGTCTCAAAATATCTCTCGCTATTTTCAATCTCACGAAACCACAAATAAGGAGAAACCTATGGGAGATGAAGTCGCTTACACGTCCAAGGTTCGAATTGAGAGAATAAAAGGACCGCTTCGCCGCGCCTATCTTCCGGCAGAAGAAGAACCTACTTATTTCAGCACCCATTCGGAGGTTGCTGCCCATTACAAACATGATCCGGCCGTCCATGAGGCCCGGGCAACGACGCTGGACTATGTCGTTGCCGCCACCGCCGGCTGACTGACTGGAACCTTCGGGGGCGCGCTGGAGGCGCGCGACATTCCGGCAGGAGAAGGCTATCTTTACTCAGAAGCGACCGGTGAGGTCGAATTAGATGGGAAAATATTGGTGATTCGGCGAATACACGTTCGCTATCATCTCAAAATCGATCCGTCAAAGCATGACGTGGCTGAACGAGTCCTGGGCTTTCACGCCGATTATTGTCCTACGGCCAGGACGATCAGAGATTGCGTCGATATTACGACCTCGTTGGAGATGGAAAACATCTAATTTCATTCTGCAAACAGGCCCGATCGACTATCGCATTTGGCCCGTCATATTGTCACGCCCGTGTTGGCAAAACGCTTCGTATGCTTTTTTGACGATATCTTTATCGCAATCTTGGCAGCCATGTTGCTAACCATGCTGTTCGACATCTAACATTTCCGGCAACGGTCGATTGTGAGACCGTTGGCG
>JBARZW010000153.1:0-7589 GCA_049650305.1 Promineifilaceae bacterium (SeqCode) | reverse complement strand
CATTCAAGACCTTTCGGCAGAACGAATACCTTACCACCATCGAACGGATGGGCTGTATCTATTATCGCGCCCTGGCATCTGAGGTGCTGCAGGATGAGATCGTCATCACACATGAAGTGCGCGAGATGGTAGTGCACCCCAAAACCTGTACCTGTTTTTCAGGTTTTAGTGTGGTCTTCAAGGACAGTTCTTACAATAAATGTTCCTTTTGGACATTGTTCAACCAGCGCTTTAGCCATTTACGCGGCGGCTGATTCTCCAGCGCAGAGTGCCGACGAGCGTCATTGTAGTAATGCATTCGTACATTAACAATCTTTGCCAGCGTCTCAATCGTTGGCGCATCCAACAGCAGCGAGCGGTTCTCATTCTTGAAGCGGCTGATGAATGCCTCCATCTCGGTGTTGCCTCTGGCGCCATCTAGCGAATAGGATATTTGCAGATGGTCACGCAATAGCAGGCGACCTGTCCAATCGTAGCTTGTATAAACCGGGTCCTGGTCGTGATGCATCACCATTCCGACTGGATCGGTGCTGAGCTGTCGCATTGTCTCTCTAGCTTGACGCCAAGCCTGTAGCGCAAGCGTCCGATTGGCGCTCTCGCCGACGGCCCAGCCAAAGGCGAGCTTGCTAATATGACCAATGATCGGCATCAGATATGCTTTCTGGTTGCCTTCAGCAAAGCGTAGCTCGGTGAAATCGGTATGAAGCACATCAAGCGGCTCAATGTTCTCCATCTGAGCCAGGACATTGACTCGGGTGCCGGCGGCGACAATGACCTTCCGGATACCACTCGGCTTTGGCGCTCGGGTCGTTCTAAGCAGGGCCAGTCCCCAGAGGTGGTGGAGCCGCTGCACAACTTTATGGTTGATGCGCTCCTGGTAAGTCTCGTGTAGCTCTGTCGTTGTGCGACGATAGCCGTATTCGGAATGCCGACGCGCGATCTCTTCGAGCGCTGGCTGCAGTTGAGCGTACTTCTCGCCGTAATCGATTTTCTGGCGCCGATGATAGTACCAAGTCGACTTCGACAGCTCGACAGCGGCCAGTGCAAAAGAAAGAGAATATTCGCCTACGACTGAGCCGACGAGTTTTACTTTCTGAGTGGCGGTCATCCTACTCGTCCCAAGAAGTTTTTTAAAAGGGCGATTTCAACCTCCTTCTTGCCGAGAAGCTGCTCCAGTTGAGCGATTCGCTGCTCGTATTCTGCAGCACTGTTGTCATAAGCAAAAACTTCTGACCCTTTTTCAAGCAATTCCTTTTTCCATTTCAGGATAGAGTTGGGATGGACATTGTAACTCTTAGCCAATTGGCCGACGCTCTGTTCGCCCTGCAACAGTTCGAGCACAATCTGGAACTTGAATTTCGGTGGATATCTCTTGGCCATGGTTCTCTCCTTGATATATCTTGAACCATGTCCTTGAAGATGACAACTCGCCACATACCCTAGTGGTGCAGCTTTTTGGGGTCAGCACCCGTATTCGTCGAATACTTTTATTATTTGCGTCCATGAATTACCTGGCAGAATTATCTGGTTGGTTTTTTGCCGCTTACTCCCACCCTAGGTCGAATTATCTGGCCCATATTGACGGTATAATGCCAGATAATGCCAATTTTCTGGAATGATTATATTGGTAGCTAAGAGCTTGCTCATTTGGCACCTTATGCGAGCAGGTAGATGACTATAGTGGCACAGTCGCGCGTGACTTATACATCTAGATCGGGAATAGTAATTGTGCTAGACTGATTCGTAACAGAGAGCTGCAAGCTGACACATGTCAGCCAGACTCATGTCAGCAAGTCGCCGGGAGGAGCACGGTGATAGAAGAGACTGTTCGCGGCCGAGGATACGAAATAATCGAGCAGATCGGAGCCGGGGGCTTCGGGGTGGTATACCGGGCCCACCAGCCCTCCGTCGGCCGCGACGAACTGCCATTCGATGGTCCATAAACAGTTGTCAATCCGATCCGATAACGAGCCAGCGTAAGGTTCCCCACTGTTGATCTAACACTCCCCTGGGTTACAATGACCCAATGAGACGCCCTGTTCGACCGGCCGAGATCCTTCTCGTCCTCAGCCTGATCCTCATATTCGCCTTTCTCATCCTGGCCCGGCCGCCGCTATCGTTCCTGGTGCTGCTGCTGGCGCCTATCGCCCTGGGCGCCGTATTGTACGAATTCACCGGGGGGACGATCCTGGCCCTGGTGGCCATGTTCGGCGTCGCCCTGCTGGTGGCCCTGGATCCCGACCATTACCGCCGGGCGGTCTCCTTGAAAGAAGTGTGGCCTTTTCTAGTCGCCTACCTGGTCGCCGGCCCCTTCGTCGGCTGGCTCGTGGCCCGTGAAAGGGAAAGCGAACGCCAATTGGCGGAGTCGGCCCGCCGCCTACAACTGGTCCAGGACATCGTCAGGGTGATCAATACCTCCCTGGATCCCCAGGACACGCTGCAGGCCATCATCGACGAGACGAGGCGGCTCGTGCCCTTCGACCGGGCGGCCGTTATGCTCGTCACTGGCGATCGACTGAGAGTGGTGGCAACTGATGAGGGAGATCAAAGGGGATCGAAACTGGCCGATCAGGTCTTCGAGCTAAAGGGATCGGCCGGTGGGATTGTGTTCCGGGAGGGCCGCATCTGGTCAGGCCAGCCTTTCGAAGTAGGGGGTTATCCGGATACCCGCCTGCTATGCGAAGCGGACGAATCGTGTATCATCGTCCCCCTACAATTCCAACAACAGGTTATCGGCGCGTTTTACCTGGCTGGGAGCGATCTGGAGATCACGGGTGAAACCACACGCCAAGATCTGATCCAGATCATGGACCAGACGGCCATCGCCATCGAGCACGCTCGTCTCTACCAGCTGGAGCAGGAGCGCTCCAGGGCCCTGGCGGCCATCAGCGAAGCCGGCCGGGAGATCGCAGCCTCCCTCGATCTGCAGCGAACGCTGGAATTGGTGATGACCAAGGCGGCCGGGACCTTGCCGATGGATGCCGGGGCCTTATTTATCTTCGACGAATCGGACCAGCTTTACCGGGTAGTTGTCAGCCATAACCTTCCGCCTGAACAGGTGGATAAGATCACCTTCGCCTTCGACGAGGGCGTGCCCGGTTGGGTTGTGAAGCACCGGCAGGCGCTCATCATAGAAGACGCCACGGCCGACGATCGCGTTCATCCCCACGTGGTCGAGGTGGGCGTCCAGTCTGTCATGTCTATACCTCTGATCACTCGTCAACGATCGGTCGGCGTGCTGAATCTATTCAGTATGACGGGAACGAATGCCTTCGACGAGCAGGCCCTGAGATTGGCCCAGGTCTATGCCGACCAGGCGGCCGTATTCGTCGAGAATGCCCGGCTGGTGGAGGAGCTTCGACGGGCGGCGGCCGAGTTAGAAGCGCGTGTCGAACAACGCACGTTGGAGCTGCGGGAAACCCAGGCCCAGGTCATCCGGGCCGAGAAGATGGCCGCCGTCGGCCGGCTAGCCGCTTCCGTAGCCCACGAGGTAAACAATCCTTTGCAGGCCATCACCCTCCACCTGCAGCTCATCGCCGAAGAAGGGTTGAGCGAGGACGGGAACGCGCAGCTGGCCATCGTGCAGCAGGAGTTGGCCCGCATCGCCGGGATCGTGCAGGGTTTGTTGGAGTTTCAGCGGCCGAAAGAGGGTCGCCGGTCAATTCAGGACGTCGCGGATTTACTCGACGATGTGCTGGCCCTGGCCGGCGAGCAATTACAGCGATCCGGGGTCGGCGTTACCATCGATATCGAGGCCGGTCTGGCCCCGTTGATGGTCGTGGGGGATCAATTGAAGCAGGTATTTCTCAACCTGGTTCTCAACGCCGTGGAAGCGATGCCCGGCGGCGGTGAGTTGTCGATCCGCGGCCGGGGGTCGAGCGGGTCGGTTCTTATTACCGTCGCCGACTCGGGAAATGGCATTGCTCCCGAGGAGATGGCCCAGCTTTTCGAGCCCTTCTTCTCGACCAAACACACCGGCAGCGGATTAGGTTTAGCCGTCAGCCAGGAGATCATCACCCATCATGGAGGCGCGATTACGGCCGCCAATCAGAGCGGGGGCGGAGCCATTTTCACCATTACTTTGCCGGCCGAACAGGAAGCCGCATGATCATTTTTTTCATCTTCCGCTTGTCATCAACCATTTGGAGGCCTGAGCCCCTATGAATGCTGAACCAACCTTAACCACCGACACGGGCAGGATCCTCGTCGTCGACGACGAAGCGAACATCCGCGCCGGTCTGCGAGCCATCCTAACCCGGGACGGGCACGAAGTGAAAGACGCGGCCAGCGGCGAGGAAGCGCTGCCAATTCTGGAGGTTTTTCCCTGCGAGGTGGCCATCGTCGACATCCGTATGCCCGGGATGTCGGGCGTCGAGCTGCTCCATGTGATTCGAACCCGCCGTCCTTATGTATCCGTGGTGCTGCTCACCGGTCACGGGACGTTGGAGACGGCCATGGCGGCGATCAGGGAAGGAGCCCACGATTACTTGTTGAAACCGGCCCAGCCTGACGCGATTCGGGCGACCGTGGCCTCGGCCCTGGCAACCGCCCGGCGGGAGCGCGAACAGGCCCAGTTGATGGATTCGCTGCGTAGCGGCTTGCAGCGACTGGGTGAACTTCCTGCCGGTCCCTCACCTGCCCCTACCCCTGGGTATAAGAGGCGGGCGATCGACGTGGGCGACCTGCATATCGATCTCCAGGCCTACGAGGTGCGTCGAGGCGCTGAACCCGTCTCCTTGACCCCATCCGAGTTCCAGCTGCTGGTCGCCCTGGCCAGCCGGCCGGGTGAAGTGATCGATTATATCTCGCTGGTGCGGTTGGCTTTGGATTACGATGCCGAATCCTGGGAGGCCAAAGAGTTGATCAAACGGCACGTCTTCGCCTTGCGGCGGAAGATCGAGCCCGATCCTTCTTCGCCCCAATACATTCTGAACGTCCGGGGCATCGGCTACCGCCTGGCGGCCGGTCCGGATTCGTGACCTCACCTTGCATACAAAATCAGTATACCTGGAGCTTCCACTGTTCGGCGAGACGGCCTCCGCTCTGACAGGTCGCCAGCCAAGCCCTTCCGTGGTTCTTAGGGTGGCGTCTCATAGGTGAATGTAGAGCCTATAAGCAACATTACAGGAAATACAAGGGAAGTCTGGATTCTCGATAGATAGATCTTTTTGACACTTGACCTTCCAGTTGGTGGAAGGTTTATAATCCTCTAAGCGAGGTGAAGCATGCGCATTAAAGAATTTGCCCAATTGACCAACCTGTCACCCAAAACAATTCGTTACTACGAGGGTATCGGCTTACTGCCGTCACCCAAACGGCTGAACAACGGTTACCGCGCTTATGATGAAACGGACATTGATAGGGTCCGGTTCGTGGCCGGCGCCCGGGGTTTAGATTTTTCTCTTGACGATATTCAAGAAATCTTGGCGCTGCGCGACAATCGGGAGGCACCTTGCCGGGTAGTATTGGATCTGCTGCAAGAAAGGGCTAACGAAATCAAAAGGCGCATTGCCGAACTACAGCAAATGGAAGCAGACTTGCGCGAATTGAAGCGACTGGGGTTAACGTTCCCTACCGACGATGTGGATGGTAAAAATTGCGTTTGCCACCTAGTTAGCGAACACTCCGGATCAACTGCAAGCTAAAGGAAAAATCAAATGGATTCCGACATTGTTACTCAAACCGACCTGACTTGCGCGGAATGTGGCTATGTTGAAAACCTGGATATCCCTCTAAACTATTGACTAGTTTTCCACACATGTGCCAGTTGTGGCACCAAACTAAGACCGTTAACCGGCGATTGCTGTGTATTTTGCTCATATGGCAAACAACACTGTATTAGCAAACAGCAAGCGACACAGACGAACCACTCAGTAGATTAACATTATGGGAAAATACGACTTAGCCGTTATTGGGGCAGGACAGGGGGGATTACCCGCTGCTGCTCTTGGTGCCCGCCTGGGAGCCAATGTCGCCCTCATTGAAATGTATGAAGTAGGCGGTACCTGAATTAACGAGGGGTGTATCCCCACTAAGACCTTGTTAAGGTCTGCCGAAGTTATTCACTTAGTTCGCGACCGAGCCTATGAGTTTGGCGTTCGCGGCATTGACCCCGATGGGCTGTCGCTTGATTTAACCGCTGTCGTTGCTCGTAAAAATAAGATTGTACAAGGGATCATCGACGGTATTTACGGCTGGGTGAATCCGAACCCCAACGTAACCTACATACGTGGACATGCCGAGTTCATCTCGCCGGTAGACATTCGCGTGGACGGCAAGGTCATTACCGCCGCAAAAAGCATCATCGCGACCGGTTCACGAACCGCTGATATGCACATCCCCGGCCTGACCGAAGTAGGTTACATCACCAATAAGGAAGCTTTGGATTTAGAAAGGATGCCCTCATCACTTATTATCATTGGTGCGGGGTACGTCGGTATTGAGTTTGCCCAGATGTATGCGCGTTTCGGCACAAAAATCATACTACTCAGCCGTAGCCAGCGAATTATGAAGCAAGAAGAACCAGAGCTGTCTGACTGGTTAATGGAAATCTTGAGCGCCGAAGGGATCAATATACATGTAGACGCCACCGCTATAGGTGCAGAAAATGCAGGCAATGAAAAGGTCGTCATTGCTGAGATTGCCGGGCAAAAACATCGCTTCCAGGCTGAGGAAATCTTGTTCGCGGCCGGCCGCGTGCCCAGGGTCAACGGACTAGGATTGGAGCAAGCCGGGGTTGAAATTGGGGATGAGGGGATTCAGGTTGATGAATCGCTACGCACAACAGCTCCCAATATCTGGTCATTAGGAGATGTTAACGGCGGTGCGATGTTCACCCATCGAGCCACTTATGATGGGCCGATTACCGCTCTCAATGCTGTGAAAGATGCTGGGCGCACAGTAGATTACCGCGTCGTTCCTCGAGCGGTCTTTACACAGCCGGCGTTAGCCAGTGTGGGCTTAACCGAGAGGCAGGCCACTGATACCGGATACGAGATCAAAACCGGCAAGGCTTCCTTTAAACACCTGGGCCGGGCCAAGGCTATCGGTGAAACCGATGGGCTTGTAAAACTTGTATCCGATGCGCAAACGGGTGAATTATTAGGTGGGCACATCCTCGGCCCCCATGCCGACATCCTGATCCATCAGGTTATTACAGCCATGTACAACAAAGGTACCCCCGAGAGCCTTTATAGGTCAATTCACATTCACCCCACTTTGAGCGAAGTGGTGAAGGACGCTGCCAAAAGGTTGCGGTAACCCTATTACAGCCAGATAATTAATAACTAATTTCCGAATCAGCTGGCTCCGATAAAATCCCCCTAAATCCGTGATAAACCCTTACCCCGGTTACCGAGGTATCCTAGCGATCCCCCAATCGTCTCAGGCGACAATCTAGTACGGCCGGTATCAAACTGGTAACCGCCGGTTACCAAATCGGGGAGCAAGCGCCCATGCTCTACAATCGTTTCTAAGAGGGTGTTTACCTGATAAATCACCAAATAACAATGTCACTTTTGGGGCGTTTTGACGATTTCCGTACAGACTTTGCACAGGTTTTTTCGCTCGTTTTTGCAACAAGAAACGGC
>JBARZW010000152.1:0-10973 GCA_049650305.1 Promineifilaceae bacterium (SeqCode) | reverse complement strand
GCCGGCGTGGATACGGTTGTCGAACTCGCCACGCGCAATCCAGGGAATCTTCACCGCAAGATGCTCAGCGTAAACGAAGCAAAACATCTGGTGCGGCAAGTACCTTCTCAGTCTCATCTTGAGGATTGGATTTCGAAGGCCAATTCGTTGCCCCGCGTCGTCACCTATTAACGCCTTGCCGGCGAGGTTCTGCGATCTGGCTCGAGTCACAAGGAGAGTTTGCCAGATAGGAATGATGCTGTCTGGCCCCTATCACCATTGGTAGATTCACCCTGGTTCGACCGCGCTCAGGCGAAAGAGTCTTTAACTCCAGGTCGCGTCAGATACCAAAGGATGACGACAGCGATGACGGCCGATACCCAGGGTACATGCGGTGGAGTGAACAAGGCGATGACAGCGTAGAACAGATTAATGCCCTGCAATATGATCGTGCCCAGCCTGGCCCATGGACGCAAATTCCACAACCCATAACCAAAAAGGATAGTAATTAAACCCCAGGCAAGCCCGTAAATTCCCGAGCCCAGTCCACCCGGATCCCCGATTCCGAATAGGCTTCCGAAGAACCCTACGCCAAACGAGAAGATAGAAGCGAAGCCACCGCAAAGCGAAAAGATGCCGGTAATTATTGCTAGCGCCGCCAACAAGGTCACACCAATAGGTCTGTTTCTCATGCTTATTCCTCCTGGCAGTGAGTGTTATCGGGTCCTTCGTATGGATGTTACGTAGAGATCACTGCCAATCAAGCCTACGCAAGTCACCAAGACAGTCGTCTAATTGTCAAGCTGCTTTCTATACGGCGATAACGAGGAGGAAGTTTCGAGGAAGATTTCTACCAGGGGAGCTTGGAGTAAAACTGGCAGAAAGAGTACACAAACAACGAGGTGGAACTATCAGCGGTCGTGGATCCGAGAATTCTTGATAAGTAAGATCTGAAGAAAACACCAGCGGAAGTTTGGAATCCCCCAATTCGCCTATCGCGTCAACCTTCAAAGCCTTACTCGATATGAAACTAAGTAATCTCTATGGTTGGATCTAGCGGTAAAAGTCTATCCACTTTATTGTAAGAGAATCGTACTCCCCATTGAGAAAGTCCGCCGGCACTATCAATTCAAAGTAGCCGCTCTTTAAGGGGATCGCAACCAGAGATTCAGACTCATCTGACACGACTGTGACTTCCGACCAGTAAGGACTCGATGGATCGATATCTCTCCCCTCTTCATCACCCTTTATGACGCTTTGCCGCACGAGGTGTGGTGGGGTACTCGCCACTGAGGCCGAAACGACAACATCATTATAGGCCATTTGTAGCTGCTCAAGACCGCTGAGATGCAATCGGAAAATGACCTTTTCCGGGCGGCTCCGGGCGGGGATAAGTATGTCAGCGCTCCCTATGCCGCTCTCGCTGTATATGTCAATGATTAACTCGCCGTCCTTAAGCATAACCTCGCTGCTGACACCGTCGCTTCCCGGAAAAACGGTGTAGTCAAGCTGTGATAGTGGCTTCTCAGCGATCGGTCTCTCCACAGTATCACAGGCAGCGAAAATCAAGCCCCCAACCAGAAACATGATAAACGTCAGGATGGAACGAGCAACGATCATCAGCGTCCTCGTTTGGCGCGCAAATAGCGCACAAGAACTCCGTGCGCACGGGGCCACGGTCGTAGGTTGTTATTCAGTTGATGGTCTACCGTGTTGGTTAGTGACTGTGTCCAGCGGAGTGCACGTGCCCATGGGCAAGCTCAGCAGGTGAGGCCGGGCGAAGCGAAACAACTTCAACATCGTAAAATAGCGTCTCGCCAGCGAGAGGATGGTTTAGGTCCATCAGGACCCCATCATCTCTAACCTCAGTGACGAAAGCCTCAACGCTCTGATCCGTATCCTTATCACGCATGGCCAAAACCATGCCCTCGCTCAACTCCAACTCACCTGGAAACGAGCTCAAAGGAACTAAAGCAAAGGCTTCCGGATCCGGTACGCCGTAGCCATCGGTCGGCGTAACCCGGACTTTCTTCACGTCGCCTACTTTCAAACCATAAAGAGCTTCTTCCAATCCTCGAATAACATCACCATGTCCTTGAATGAATTCGAATGGCTCGTTATCCGGTGCGTCGTCAACGACATCCCCATCATCGAGGCGAAGCTCGTATGCTATGCCAACGACCATATCGTTAGCAACAGCAAATGATAACTGTGTCATCGACTAGATCGCTTGGACATTCACCGCGGCTGGCCCTTTTAGCCCTTCGCCTACGGTAAATTCCACGCGCTGCCCTTCCTCCAGAATGCGATACCCTGACCCTTCAATACCCGAATAGTGTACGAATATATCGCCCCCTTCATCTCGGGCTATGAAACCGTATCCCTTACTCTCATTGAACCACTTAACAGTTCCGGCTTCACGTTCATCTGCCATAATTCTCTCTGACCTCCTGTCTGCTTAAATTTACCAGACGCTACATAGACTAAAAAAAAACACCGCCAGACTCGTCAGTCCAGCGATGCCATTAGCCTTTGTGAAACTGAAGCGTCTAACCAGGCAAACTATAACGCTTAAGGAGCGTAGAGTCAATAAAACAGCATGTGCGTTGGCGACACGGGGGGCTTGGCCTTTCTCGGAGCGTTCAGTTACTCCTTTGTTTTTCTATCTTATTCGTTTAGCGCATACGGCTCTTCACTATGATTTCGTCGACCTGCGAAGCCTATCAGACACTATCGAGCTCAACTCCTGGGCCAGGTTGCTTCAATTGACTCTGTCCATAGCTGCAATGATGTATTAAGCAGTGCCGTACCTGGCCATCCTTGATTGCAATATTCTACGTACGGCGGAGTTGTATCCAACGACCAAGGATTTTCAGTCTCCGGCGAAGAAGGAATAGCAACGACTCGGCTGTTCGCACCGCACCAACTCCCCCCTGCTATATAAGGTAGGCGTTCTGCTTGCATTCTTGGTTCGCCGGTCAGTCTGAGGACCAACACAATTTGATAAACACAGCCTTAATGCCCGCTGATGCAATTTGTGCCTCTGCAACATGCCTGCGAATGGATGTCACCTGAGTCTCAACAGAGATGGGACAACTTAGATAACGCTTTCACGTTGTTTATCAAAGCAGCACGTAATCTTAAGTGCAAAGCGGCCGATGTTTGATTATAATGATGGGCCATAGCTTTATGCCGCCAAGTTGTAAGTAAAACAACCCGTCCGTAGCGGCACAGTAGTAACAGTGGAGTGCTATGACGAAGAAGAAAGCAAAGAAGGCCGGAGCCGTCGAATGCCGCGGGTGCAAGGGTACGGGTGATTGTCCGAGGTGCAACGGAAACGGCATGGATCCCGAAGCTGCACTTAAGAAATGTCGCCGCTGCGGGGGAACAGGCATCTGTACAGGCTGCAAGGGCAGCGGCTGGATTATTGTGCAGGGTGCGAAAACCTAACCTTCGACTATTCTATATCGGGGAAAAACCGCACATCGTCCAGTTTGTCAATATCTGGCCCTACGTTATAGCTTGGCCAAGCCAGGGCCCGCTCCAGATAACGACGTAGTTTACGATTCGGTTCCATATTGTGAATCCGCCAACCACCGAGTTCACCGGTTTTTGTCCTTCTTAACCCTTCACCAAGCAGAATGCTGAGCCACCACACCGGCAATAGTCCCAGATACAGGTGGAATCGCTCGTCGATAGTACGGTCACTTCGTCTACGATACTCCAGATAAGGATCGAGGAAGGATTTCCATTGGGGCTGGGAGAGTAAATCTTCCTGGTTCGGATGGGTCATCGTGTCGGCAAGTTCTATGGCAGGATCACGGAGGCCGCTGTCTTCCCAATCCACCATGCCCAACGACCCGTCAGGACGGGCAATAACGTTGGCGAATCGGGGATCGGCGCGGCAGAAACATAGCGGAACTTCGTATTTGGAGAGGTCGGCCACAATTTCCATGCGGTCTGCGCATAAAGTCTTACACAGCGTTACTGCTGTCTTGGCCTTCTCATAATGGGATTCTGCCCAATCGAAATATTTTTGAAATTGTCGCTTTATACCAAGCCAGATTTGAATAATTAGTGTCTCCTGACCCCGGGATAGCCACAGATCGTCACGCCGCACCTCGTTTGTCTGAATCCAGATTGCCGCAAGCATTTCTAGCTCTTCTTCCGTGGGAATGCGGCGATCCCACATTCGCCCAGACATGAAGTCGTACACAACCACCGGTCTGCGATCCGAACTATGAGGATAAAATGCTCTTGGCTGGGGTGCCAGTTCGAGATGGGATAGCAGCTCCAAAGCTCTGAACTCGCGAACTGGCGACGTATCGAACTCCTCCGGCTTCAGATATTCCTTGAGGATTATCCGCTGACTTCCGTTTCCAGCTTCAAAGAGATTATTACTCTGAAAATCCAGGCGTGGACGATGACGGAACCATATCTCCGATACAGGCGCAGAAAGGATATCGGCGGCGATGTTTTTCAACGCCACTGGTTTTCCATAACGATCTTCATCGAAGGGTATCACGAAGCTAGTATAGCGATCGTTTGCTTCCCCCACCTATCGTAAAGGCTACGAACTGTCTCCTTGAACTATACCGTGAGGCCCGCTCTTTCCCTGCTTGTCAGAAACGCGAATCCGAATCTTTGGCTCGATTGTCAGGCGATTCCGCCCCCGCTAACAATATAGCGCATTATCGGCCGGATCTCGGATCGACGCGCAACTTCGACAAAGCCCATTTTCTCAAAGACGGAGATCACCCCGGTGTAGGTCTGAAGATCAGTGTTCTTGCTTGCTTTGGGGATAAGGGGATAGGCCTCGACGATAGTGGCTCCATTCTCCCTCGCATATGAAAGAGCCGCATCGACTAGCTTCGACATGAAACCCTGGCCTTGAAAGGATCTGGCTATGAAAAAACAGACGATGGACCAAACCGGCTGATCATCAACTCGCTTTAGGACTGGTGATCGATCCAACACGGGAAAGTGTTCGCGCGGCGCGATCGAGCACCATCCAATAGGTTCGTCATCAAGAAAAGCGAGGATTCCTGGTACTCGGCCGGATTCGACGATAGTTTTCATGGCCGTGCGATTACCTTCCCCATACCTGCGTTCGAATTCCTTTCGCTTAAGACGCCACCACATACACCAGCAGCCTTTGTTTGTGCCCATTTGTGCGAACAACCTCTCCATATTCCCCCATTCCTCGGGAAGAACGGGCCGATATGCGAGGGTATGCGGTTGGTTTTCCATCGCTTTACACTTGTTTGAACATCCTCATCCAAACCGGAGGTTCTGTGACCGGATCGCTCTCAATACGGGGCTTTATCCTGACCAGTCTGTATGGGACATCAATGGTTATCAATGTTAACCACGGGAAAGGAATTGCCAGGCGATTACTCCGTGGCTGGTCGCGGTTCCAGCACGCCAAAAAGATTACCCTCGATGTCGGCGCAGTATGCGTGCATTCCTACTCCCGGTATCTCGTTTGGTCCGTGCACCTTCCGGCCGCCGGCTCCCTCGATCTTCTTGAGCACATCATCAAGAGATTCCACTTCCAGGGTGTTGATCACTGCCTGGTCGAACTCCCGGCTCATTATGGCACCGTTGATCCCAGGCACATCGTCAGGGCCGGTCGTCACCAACCAGTAAGATTGTTCTCCCCCTCCCCACGTAGTGATCTCCCATTCGAAGACATCTTTGTAGAAATCTGCCATCTTTGATGGATCGTCGGCCAGGATCTCAAAATGAATTGGTCGCTTCATCTCTGTCTCTCCTTAACACGATACTTGCAGGTCGATTTTCAGTTTAGCTATTAGTACTTGGCAATTTCCAGTTTACTTTACATTCGATTCGTGGGGCTAACAACCGCCCAACAACTTGTTGAGCTTTAAGCCACCAATGCTGCCGGTGTCTGCAATTATTTATCACCGAGCCGGGCATTTATGGTTCGCTGCTGTCGCTACCATATTTCGACAAACAGTACGAAAAAGCATATTGCGGAATGTGTAACATCTGCCAAATAACAGGACGACGAGAATATAGTCGAGATGACCGTCCCATCCCAGTTGTTTCTTACTAGCGTCGAGTGGACGGAAAAGTTGTATGTGTTGTGCCTCAGCATCAAGGTGCTACGCGGCACGCAGAAGAAACGGGGGACGGTGAACTGGTGGTGATGCCTAAAGCCTTGAACCGGTAGTTGGTGGCGAACCTGTTCTATGACGTCAGTTGCCCATTACAAGATCGATGCTTCCTACTGGTGATCGTCACCGACTTGAACTTTATAAGGGAGTAGGAGTGCTTCTTCCGCGCTCTGTAGGTCTTGGGCATAAACCACCTGAAGACGTTCACCCGTACTTTCTGTATAAACGCCCAACGAAATGAGATAGTCTCCGGCCGATAGGCCCTCCAAATCAAGGGTCATGTTGTCAGTCACTCTCTGACCCGGCCACCACAATGATGTTGGGTAGAGCCAATTGAGCGGCATCACGTCAATTTGGCTGACTATCTCGCCCGTATCGGGTTCGAGCAAATGCGCGAATATTTTGTAGTTTTGGTTCATGCGCACAAGTGATAACCAGTGTAAGGTGAGATCAAGATGATGACCTTGCTGGCTGATTTCGAGCCCATTCAGGAAAAGCTCATTCCCGAATGTAGCATTTACAGCAAGCGCATCATCTGGTACAGACATTTGACAAGGAGTTGATTGGATGCTGATCTGACCGACCGACCACGGATCTCCTACCAACGTGCCCTGTGGGATTCGAACAAGTTGCATTTGAAGGTCATATTGCTCTGTTGGTAGCTTGGGATCAAGTGGGACGGGATAATAGCCCTGCCCAATCGTCTGAGAAGGCCATGTCTCGTTCGGTTCGAGGTCAGTCAAAGGGAATTGTGCTGATTGCGCATCCATTCCTGTTGATCCCACTAGCGAAATCAGCACCTCATAGCGTGCCGCAAGTGGCTTTGAATTGGCCCAGGCAGCACTTAAACCGAGAATCTGCCCTGGAGTCAGGCAAGTGGACGGCAAGAATTCTGCGATCTGGCTGAGGCCATCGGCTGGTTCAACTAATGGCAGCACGTCACGACCCACCTCTGGCGTCGTGCTATAAACGGCTATACGCTCATCCTCGTAGCGCGGCGATGCAATGAGATAGCGCTTCCAGTGGTCAACCAGGTTAATATCGATCAGTTGCTTGTGGAGGATGATGTAACCTATGCCTTCATCGGCCAATATGGCTAACTGACTTCCCACATCACCGGTTGGCGGGGGGAAAGCGAACTGATCCTTGAGCGATGACAGCCACGAATTGGCATAGATAAATGCGAAGGCGTCGTCCGGGAGGCGCGACGCGTTGCCTTGTACTATAGGGCGGGTGTGGAAGGTCTGGTCAAACATAAAAGATTTGCCACGCCAAAATGGCAAATTGAGTACGGCGAAGTCTCCAGGTTCCTCAGCCATTGTTGCGTAAAAAGATTTGTCGTAAGACACGTCATGCCACCTAACCGGTGTGATTAGATATTCGGCCGTTACCAACATAACAAGGACGCTTGTCCATAGCTTTGGACCTACCCTGGTGTATTGGGGGAATCGCTCCTTCCAGATCGCCAGTAATAACCGAAATCCCAATGCCGCCAACATAGCAACCGGCAAGGCAAGGAAAATGTTAAAGCGATCCGGTACGCGAATCAGCCGCACAAAGCGTAGTGGCGCAAGCAGGCGATAGAGTGTGGGCGCGCTCTCATAAAAATCACCATTGATGCGCAGCATCGGTCCGGCAGCAAGGCTGATGAGAACAACAACAACACCCAACCAGGGCATGCTATTCCTTCTATCCCGCCACAGTGCCAGACCAGCAAGCAGCAAGGCGACAAGGCCGATATAAGCTGGATAGCGGCGATCGAAGGATCGATCCGGATAAAAATTATCATATAGTGGCTGACTCCACTCGCCTACCAAGGGACTTGATCCAGGTGGTGTTATATAGGCCAGCAAATCCGTCTGCATTCTGAATTCGTCGCTATCATGAAGCACATTTGCGATGCCGTCGTCCCCAACTATTTCACTAGCTAGCAGTATGATAGGGGGCAGCAGGAGTACCACCCCGATCAAAGCCGCGACGAGCACCCGTCCAAGAACAAGTTGGCGTCGTGCGAACGGCCACCAGTCTCTTATCCGAAACAGAAAATATGTCAGTCCCATGAAAGCAAGCGGGATGAGGTTCTGCCACCTGGAATAGCCTACTAGAGCAAAAGCCGCACCGGTCAGGATGGCGTCGCGCCAGCGACTCCTTTCCAATAGATTTACCAACCCAAGCATGAAGATGGGCGTCAACCATGTGGCGATAAGGTTAGGGTGATCTAGCTGGGAGATGCGATTTGGCCAAGCGATGTAAATCACCCCGGCCAAAAACGCAGCCCAAGTACTTCCTGTCAGTCGTTTAGCCAATAAATAGGCAGCCCAGCCGCAGAGGAGTAGAGAGCCCAGTAAAACCAAATTATAAGCCGGGATACCCCCTACCAGCGGCGCCAAGACGATCCATGGGAGGATATTCAGCCAGGCGATATTGTGGGTGACTAAGCTGACCCCACTAGGGTAAAAGAGAAGCGGTGAGAAAAAAGGTGACTGCCCCTGGCTGAGGGCGGTGCGAACCCACCAGCCATTCCAGTAATGGAGCAGCGTGTCAGAAGAAGTACCAGGCATGTGGGTTGTCAACTGGCTAACTGTTGGCCAAGTGATAATAACGATCAAAAGTAGGTAGCCAAATGTAATTACGCCGGCTTTAAATAAGAGCGTTCTTTGGCTCCCCGACAAGAATTTCACCCTGTATTTCATCGCCTGTCCATCGCGTCAAATACAGGCAAGTAGAGCACAACGATGCCAGTGCCTCTCAGTACCTATAGTCAGGGCAAGCGCGGCTACCGCAGGATAGAATATTCCGCCTATTGCGATAGTTTCAGAACGAGCGTTTGAGGGATTGGCAAATCGAGGCTGGTCGATTGTTGCGCAATAAACTCGTAGCGCGAGGAAGAAATAATCGATCAGCGAGCTGACGATGAGGAGCAGGAAAAAGAAACCAACATTTCGTACAGCATGTCCCATCAGATAATTCATCTATCGACTTCTGGTGACAATTGGTTCATTCGCCTTCCTAATGGTGGATAGTCTAGCCAAGATTAGGGTAGGCGGCGAGTTTGTCTCGTAGACAAAAGAATGTCACCGGCGAGTATATTCCGCCATCAACAATCGATGCTTTTAGGGATGTACGCTTGAGGCTTCCCTTTGTCGGCAGGCCTCAAGGGCCGCGACGAAAGGGCGAATGGGCAGCCATTGGCTCCAGTCCATGTTATGAAGGGCAGTTTTCTCCTATGCAACTGACATATACGCTTCATTATCCGTATCTGCAAGGACGGTTACACATAGGTCAAGGGCTGTGCCTGGGAACGCATCGGCCTCTTCTTCTTTTTGTATACCAAGCGGCAGATCGCAGCGCTTTGCGGCTTCGGTCAGAAAGCGAGCTAGGGTGCGCTAGGTTTACATCGGTTAGGCCTATCCGGTCGGGTTGTCGGGCGAATTGACGATGCTGCGGACCTACTGCTCACGCTTTGCCCTCACTGTGGCCGCTAGATCAAGATTGTAAGTGGTCGGGGCGATTATTAGGCGAACAGGGACGCGGCTGTTCGAGATAATATTAGTCGGGTTCTCTGCATATTTACCTGGATAAAGTTACTTCTAGACGCTGCAGGTGGTTTTGCCTCGTATAGCGGCGCTTCATGCTGCGTCCCTCTGACATCTTGACATCCATGGGAACCAACTGGTACTTCACACGCTCCCCGTACCTGTAGATGGCGTCACATACAGGGCAGCGAACCGGCCGGCGGCCGATCTTCACCCTTCCTCTGTCGTCAAACAAGACGTTGGCCATGTCCGAGTCCATACCAGCGCCACAAAGGCATTTTAGAACAATCCCAACTTCAACAAGGTTCATCACGTTCACCCCTCTATAGAACTTATGTTCTGTTATTATAGCAACGTTTGTTCCCTTGCGCAATAGATATGGGTCAGTTACCCTGAACGCAGTGATGAATCCTTGGCACAACCCCAAGAGAAGTTTTGTTGACTAGGCAGCGCACTTACTGAACAACAAGTTCCTACAGTCTATAGCCAGGCGGCTAGAGCAGACATCCCTAAAACTACACAGTGTACACGCTCTTAATCCACCCGGGAGGAAAAGGGAGCTCATCGTCTGCGAGCAGAGCCAGCGCCTTCCTCACCTTTGCCCTAATGGCGGCGCTACTATCTCCCTGCATCCCGGAGATCGCGATGATGACCTCATTCTTCCATTCAGGATAATGCCGGCCGACGATGGACAGGCTGACGATAGTCCAACTCTTCACAAAAACGCTCTGATCCATGAGTAAATCGACCAATACGGAACTGATCTCGCCCACAATGTCCGGGCAAATGGCGAGATAGCCGAGGATCATGGCGATGTGCCATCGGACCATGGCAACACTGTCAGATTTTGCTAGTTGAAAAAGTTCAGGAAGCTGTTCGACGAGTAGTTCCGGTCTTGAACGGGCGATCTTTTCAAGGGCATCCGCTGCCCGGCCGCGAACGACGTCGTCCGAATCTCTCAATCCTATATATAGATCGTCAAACAATTCCTCATTGGTCAGAACTATCTCGACGACCTCGTTGGCCATGCCGTCTGACCGAAGATCTCCACCCGTTAACATACCAAGGAGGTGATTCCTCGTCATTCTATCCTCGTACGGTTATCAAATAGACAAAGATTGGAACTAAAGTATACATGAAGGGATGGGGCAGGGTGCAAGGGGCAGGGGGCATGGGCAAGAATATTGACATCTGACTGGCATGACGCCGCCAGATTCGAGATGGTATGATAGTTAATGCGTCGTATCGGATCATATTTGGTCACTCAAGCAGGTGGAGCAAGAGGATATTATGTCAAGTTACAGGCGATATGTTTTCG
>JBARZW010000151.1:0-2955 GCA_049650305.1 Promineifilaceae bacterium (SeqCode) | reverse complement strand
TTAGGCAAGAGCCAACTCAGCACAAGCTATCCTTCGAATGTGGAGATGATCCACCGCAATGTTTCTGGTTTTGGTGCAGAACTGCGGCAAGCTTGGCTTCCTCAAAATCTAGTCCGCTCTCCCAGGGACGATGATCCGGTCTTCGAGAGTCCGCCGATCCGAACCTGGTCAGAGAATCTAGATGCCGGGCAAGATGCTATCGGCGTTCATACGCTGGAACTGGCTGATGGTGGCGTCCTTCCGACTGGGGTTTACGTTCTGTCAGTGACGTCTCCCGAGATCTCATCTCAGTACTCTTGGTGGCAGAACCACTTGAACGTAATCGTCGTCGGCGACACCAATGTCACCGTGAAGGAGTTGTTCGGCCGGATATACGCCTGGGCCACCGATATAGAAAGCGGCCAACCAACTCCAGGGAGAACTCTTTCCTTCTACGATAAAGACGGTCGTCTATTGGGGACGGCCGTCACAGATGAGCAGGGATTGGCCGACCTTGATTATCAACCCTATGACAGATATCTCTCTGGAATCTACGTAATGAGTAACAACCCCGGCGAATCCGGATTCGGAATCGGCAGCAGCAACTGGAGTGAGGGAATTAGTCCTTGGCAGTTTGGCCTGAACGCGACAACAGGCCCCGATGTCGATCGCTTCGTCTATCTGTATACCGACAGGCCAATCTATAGACCCGGGGACACCGTTCATTATAGAGGTATCGTTCGCGACACGGATTTCGGTCGTTTTCCCCTGCCAACCAACCAGACGGCGACCGTTGAACTGTATTTTCTCAGCCAGTATGAACCAATTGAATACGAATTCAGAACCACGGTTGACGAAAATGGCGAATTCAGCGGCGAATATGTCATTCCGGCCGATGCCCAATTGGGAAACTATAGCCTGAATATTAGCGATGAGGATACACGCGGCGACCGACAGTTCACGGTGGCCGAATACCGGAAACCTGAGTTTCAAGTATCGGCTACACCGGAACGCGACGAAGTGGTTCGAGGTGATCCTGCTGATGTCACTGTAGAGGCCAGCTATTTCTTTGGTGGAGCGGCGACGGATCTTTCACTGTCCTGGACGGTCTATGAAGATGATTTTCACTTTTCGTGGGATGGGCCTCGTTACACCTTCGGAGATTTCGGGGGGTTCTATTTTGAATTCTGGGACCGGTATGGATTCGACGATGGGGATTACCTGGGCGAATACGTCATAAGCGGAGAGGGCCAGACTGATGGCGACGGCCGTTTCGTGATTCAATTGCCGCCTGATCTTCTCGAGGATGTCTCTCCCGATAGCCGCACCGTCACCATAGAAGCCAGCGTCCGAGACGTCAATGATTTCCCGGTTACAGCTCGGGCTGAGATCATTTATCACGCTGCCGACACCTACGTGGGCGTTGTTACCGATAAGTGGTTCACAACAGCCGGTTCCAGCACAGATGTGGATGTCATAACGGTTGACTGGGATGGGCAGCCCGTTCCTGATCGTGACGTTGAACTTACTCTTTACCGCCGGGATTGGCGGCCGGTTCGCGAATCAGACATGAGTCGTTACTACACACGCTGGGAGGTTACGAACACTGAAGCAGACCAGGTACAGGTGACGACAAATGGGCAGGGAACAGCCAGTGCCCAGCTAGTGCCGAACAGCGGAGGTAGTTATCTGATAGTGGCTACGACGACCGATGACGCCGGCCGAAGCCACAACAGCAGCACCTTCCTCTGGGTGTCGAGCGCCGATTACGTAGGCTGGCGTGTCGATCCCAAGGAACGGCGAATGGACCTAACGTTGGATAAGGATGAATATACTCCGGGAGAAACGGCTCGGATCCTGGTCCAGTCTCCATTTACTGGCCCGGTCCAAGCCTGGATGACTATTGAACGCGGGGATCTCATCGAGCAACGATTGATCACCTTACCGACGAACAGCGAAGTAATCGATATACCGATAATCGAGGAATACGCCCCTAACGTATTCGTTACCGTGCACGCGGTTAAAGGCATCGACGAGTCGAATCGATATGCCGACATGAGAATCGGAATGGCTGAGCTGATCGTCTCACCTGAACACTTAGGACTAGACATTACACTTTCACCCCAGGGTGAATTTCACCAGCCTGGAGATAGCGTTGATTATGATATCGAGGTAACCGACCACCGCGGAAACCCTATGCAGGCAAATCTATCATTGGCCTTGGTCGATCTGGCCGTATTGTCATTAAAAGCTGACAACGCGCCACAGATCTTGAACGCGTTTTATGAACGACAGCCAATGCGGAGCAAGACGGGATCTGGTCTCATTATCTCAGGTGAAGGGTTGGAAATCGAAATCCCCTTAGAGCAGGGCGGGATGGGCGGCGGCGGAGGGGGCCTTGATGAATCCGCTCTTAGCACCTTCGCCTTGGAGGACGAAGATGAGGTTCGAAAAGATTTTCCGGATACCGCATTCTGGGAGGCGAAAATCGCGACTGACGCGAACGGACGTGCCACCGTATCCATACCGCTGCCGGATTCGCTAACTACTTGGCGTCTCAGTACGAAGGCCGTCAGCGATTACTCGACAAGCGCCGAGACTTTGGTTGGCCAGGACCAGGTCGATATCGTCGCGACCCTACCGCTATTAATCCGTCCGATCACCCCCAGGTTCTTGACTGTTGGCGATAGGTTGCAGCTTGGAGCCGTCGTCCACAACAACAGCGGCGAGCCTCTCGAGGTGACTGTTAGCCTGGTCGCCTTGGGCCTTACTCTTGAAGGGCGGGCAGATCAGTCAATCCTCATACCCGCCGAGGGCAGGGAAGTCGTTCGCTGGACGGCTACGGTAGATGATGTTCGTTTCGCCGATCTCACCTTCAGAGTGGAAGGCGGAGGATACCGCGATGCCTCAAAGCCTACCTTCGGCATTGCCCCGAATCAACTCCTTCCCGTGGTCCGTTATTCCGGAGAGGACATC
>JBARZW010000150.1:0-12425 GCA_049650305.1 Promineifilaceae bacterium (SeqCode) | reverse complement strand
GCGGCCGTCACGCGCGCTTTTCACGACGCCGGCGCCAAACTGGCCATCATAGAACGAACGAAAGGCCATCTGGAAAAGATGTATCCCGATCTGGTAGATTCACCAGATTGCTTTATGAGCGGATGCGCTGATCTGACAGACAGGGATGAGGTTAGCGGTGTGATGTCAGCGGCAATGGAACGATTCGGCCGGATCGATTCGTTCGTGAACACCGTGGGCGGCTATCGCGCCGGTACGCCGCTACACGAAACCCCGTTGGAGACTTTCGATTTCATGCTCTTCCTCAACGCCCGCACCGTCTACATAACCAGCCAGTGCGTCATTCCCCACATGTTGAATCAGGGATCGGGAAGCATCATCCATCTAGCCGCCCGCCCAGGATTAAAGGGAACAGCCAACCATGCAGCCTACAGCGCCTCGAAGGCGGCCGTCATTCGCCTCACCGAGAGCGCCTCAGCGGAACTGAAATCCAAAGGCATCAACGTCAACTGCGTCCTGCCCGGAACCCTAGACACGCCCCAGAATCGTGTGGCCACGCCAGAGGCGGACTTCGGCCGGTGGGTCCGGCTTGAATCACTGGCCGGCGTGATCCTATTCCTGTGCTCCGACGCTGCCCAGGACATCCACGGCGCCTCCATACCGGTCTATGGCCTAACCTAGTAAAACGGTCTTTCCTAGAAACCGAGTTTGTCCAAGGCGAGCTTCTCGCCCAAACTCGGTTTCTGATCTTTTGAAAGCATATTAGGAAGTAGATTACACTGGATCGGATTTCGCCCCTTGAATCTGAGATAGGAAATCGATTACAATGTAATTTGTGAATCGCTTCTCCATTCCTCTCTGTCTGTTAATAGCGGTGCTATTTGTAGCCTGCAGCTCAGAGGACGCGCCTACCACGGCGCTGGCTGTCGATCGCAGCGCAACTGCCAGCTTGGAGGAGAGCACAGCTGTTCCGGTCACGGAGAAACCCACACCCGCTCCATCGCCTACTCCGATTGAAGCCGATCCCTACGCGGCATTAAGGGAGGAGATGGTGCAATCGGGGATCATCGACTGGGGAGTTGATGATGAAACAGTGATAGCGGCGATGTTGACCGTTCCCCGCCATGAATTTGTCCCCGAAGAGTACCTGAACCAGGCCTACGAGAACCATCCCTTGCCTATCGGTCTTGGGCAGACCATTTCCCAGCCCTATATCGTGGCCAAGATGACCGAGGCCATCGAAGTCTCACCCGGCGACAGGGTTTTAGAGATCGGAACCGGTTCGGGATACCAGGCGGCCGTCCTGGCCGAGGTCGTCGACCAGGTCTACACGGTGGAGATAATCGGCGATCTGCTGGATAGAGCCAGCGAAACCCATGAGCGCTTGGGCTACCACAACATCAGCACTCTCCACGGCGATGGCTATTTCGGCTGGGAGGAACACGCCCCATATGACGCCATCATCGTCACCGCTGCCCCAGACCACATTCCGATTCCACTGGTGCAGCAACTCAAAACCGGCGGCCGCATGATCATACCAGTAGGGCCCGTCGGCGGTTTTCAAAGATTATGGCTCATAACCCGTATCAGCGAGGAAGAGGTGCAGACTGTCGATCTGGGTGGCGTTAGCTTTGTACCCCTGACGCGGGAAACTCGTTAGGCAATATCGTTGCCTTCGGCCGTGCTCAGGGTTCTATATTGTGAGCGGCGCGAGATGTTTGCGCCTGTTTTCTGTCTGGCAGTGATAGCGGAGAGAGACCGGTCTGAGTGAGCGAATGCTATTGTCTATAAGGCCAAGATTGATTAAAATGATAGTGTTCAGCCGCGCACCGCCGAGATTGGCGGAAAATCTGTATTCTTATCGTTCGTTTTTGGGATGGAGGGTTAAATCATGACATTTACTTTATTGTGTATGGCGCTAATAGCCATGGTCTTTGGGCTATTGGTCGTCTTTGGCGGCTACCGCCTGTTTCTGGTATTGCTGCCCCTTTGGGGCTTCTTTGCCGGATTCATGGTGGGAGCACAGGCGATCGGATTCTTATTTAACGAAACCTTTTTGGCCACCATCACCGGATGGGTGGTCGGTTTTGTCGTCGGGATGATCTTCGCCGTCCTTTCGTACTTGTTTTACGTCGTTGCCGTGGCGGTCATATCGTTCTCTGCCGGATATGCGGGAACCGTGGCCTTGCTGCAATGGATCTTCGATTTTGACGATACAGGGTGGCTGGTCTGGATCCTGGCTGTGGTTGTCGGCGTTATCGTGGCCATCGCCGTGCTTCGGTTCAACATTGCGAAGTACGCGATTATCGTCATCACCGCCTTCGGTGGCACGAGTATCGTAATCTACACCCTACTGGCCACGTTCTACGGCGCGAGCGTGGTTAGCCTCATCGACAATCCGGTGGCAATCGCTGTCGACAACTCATGGTTGTGGTTCCTTTTCTTCGTCATTGTTGCCGGAACCGGGATCTACTTCCAATTGGTCGCCAACCGGTCGTTCGAGGTAGATACTTACAACCGCGTCGCCGACGAGGATATGAGCTTCATGTAGGCTGATCGCCAGTTAGACAGAGGCACCTATATAAACTCAGAAGAGTTTTTCCAGAGCCCGTCCACTTTCAATGGAATGGACGGGCTCTTTTTTGCTGTCTACAGGGGGGGACGCTAACCGTCATCATAAGATCGCTGGTTGTACAAGGCACTGCCGAGATCAGACGGGGAAAGCTCTGGCTCGAGATTGGCCCAGGGTTACAGCTCGCCAGAATCATTTAGCTTGGATCCGGTCCAGGGCGCTCCCGTTCGTGTCCTATGACACGAATGAAACTATGTGAAATCTCGATTTTCAACTGCGCTGCTCAAGGCTTCGACAACTTCCCGAAAGATTTTGCTGTCCTCAGATTGAAAGGCATCATATTTATCGACCATGGTGGTCAGAATCAGATGATTGATCAAAGATTTTCTGGTTACGAAGGAACGCCCAAATAAGACAAGGCCAATAAATGCGCTAGCTAATCCAAATAGTGCGATAAAGATGATTAGGGGTGGCTCGTCTATATTCATGGCAGCAAAGATTGAGAGGAAACCGATTAATAAAAGTAGCACTCCAACAATGATCGGAGCCGGCTTTAATTTGACCGTTTCCTTCTCTTCGACAGTCGTCTCCACCGCTTCTATATAGGAGATGGAATACGTCGTCTCGTCAACAGTGAACCTGGTGTTGGTTACTATAACCCCCTCACCGGTGAAGTAGGTTATCTCATCCATAGCCATCGTACACTTCTTTGGCCTGTAACGCCTTGCGAAATGTCGCAGTCTTTCTTATCGGGCAACAGGCACGATATGCAAGCATTATACCGTCATTGCGTTCGTATTGCTTTATAGGCGACGGCATCAATAGCCGCCAGGCAGCATTATTTCTTATCACTGGGTTTTCGGCGGCAGCACGTTCGGCATCAGCGCAGTTGTCCAGCACACCTATGCGGAGGTTGGTGAATAGTCTGCAATCGTGACGGCTACCAACCTGGTCAGCATGGAGACGACGAACACCGTCGTAACGATCTTGACGGACCAATATCTTGTTTTCATTCCGACGATTCTCACGCCGTAGCCGGCAATACCGGAAAACTTATGATTCAGGTCGTTTTTCCTGGGCTCGGAGATGGTAGTACTCCCCGAGACCCCAATCTCTATTAGCTAACCCTTAACCCAAAACTGGCGAAAGCTGATCAACGCGACTGCATAGGCAGCCGCCCCTAACCAAAACACGGCCGGGAACCCCCAGGACAGGGCGATCATCACCGCCAGGACGGAGCTGATCACGGAGAAGCTGCCGTTGATGGCCCAAGCCCACGGTACCAGGCTTGAATCGTGGCTTTCGACCACTGACAACCCACCGGCGAATGGGAGGCCCATCAGGAATCCTAGAGGAGCTATGGCCAAGACTGTTAGTGTGATACGTCCCCATTCTGGCAAGCTCAATGCGAAAGCGCTGAGCGGATCCAACATTATGGGAAACAGGGCGATCAAGACGATCAGGGCGATCATTCCCCTGGTAAGTGACAACCGGCGGACTGATAAACTACCCAAACCCGAAAACAACAGGATGGCGAAGAGTACGATCGCCAGGGCAGTGACCGGCTGATCCAGGATCAGGATAAATCGTTGGGCCAGGGGGATCTCCACGAATAAGAAGGCCAGGCCCAGGCAGGCAAAGTAGAGCAAAACACGCAACCGCCAATGGGGCGCGTGCCCGGTATCAACCGGCGTCCTGGCCTTCCTTCCGAACAAGAGCGGGGCAATTATTAAAACAGCCGAGGCCAGTACGACCACAACCAGCAAAGCAACCAGGACGAAATAACCGCTACCCCCAAAGGGCTGCCAGTTGTACCCTAGTCCGGCCAAAATCTCGGGGGTCTGGCGCCATTTGAAATAGTGATAGAAAAACGGCCGGTCGTCGGTTGGCGGCTCTATGTCAAAACGATAGCTGCCGTAAACGGCTTCCGGATCAGCCAGCATACGGGTCAATAGATTATGGTAGATCGGTTCTTCCAGAATGCCATACTGGTTCAGCTCCTCCGGTTTGACTCCGGTAAAGTATGCCGGATCATAGTTTCGTTGTTCCAAGAAATCACGAACAGTTGACAGATCGTCATCCGTGAAACGTTCGAGACTGGTCACGAACGTCATCGTACGCAGGGTACGAAAGGCGATAATGTGCTCGGCCGGATCGAGGCCCAACTCCGTAAGCGCTTCGATCAGAATACCGAAAGTGCGCCCACTCTCGCTGGGGGGCGCCTGCAACCATCGGGTGACGACCAGCAGGCCATCCTCGCCCAAAAGCTGTAGGTAATCTTGAAAGGCATCCACGGTATAGATGTAGTTCTCGGTCAAACTGAAGGCGCCTGAGGTCACCGGCCGGTGCGGTTCGGTCAGGGCGACGATGACGACGTCATATCTCCCGGTCTCGAAGTCTTCGTCCTTCGCTTGTTGCCGGGCGAAAACCCGCCCTGATTGATTGACGACGTTCACCCGTGAATCGCCGTAAAGATTATGGGTGAACTCCCCATAATCCTCCTTCACTGCTTCCAGGAGCAGCTGGTTCTCTTCCACGGCCGTTACCTGCGCCGCGCCTGCCGCCAGAGCGAAGAGAACATCCATGCCCGTTCCCGCTTCAATCACCAGCGTTCTCGCACCCGGTCGCAATTGATAGGCAAGGCTGTTAGGGGTATACCTAGCGAGCTCTCTCGCTTGCTCAGAATCGGGATCAAGATTCGTTATGGGTGTCAGGCTATCTCCATCCAACATAAGGCCCGCCTGCGGTGGAGGTATTGCCGGAGACAGCAGGCTCAGACCCGGCATGATATGTATCGCGCTGCTTTCGACCACGTCCACCCTCGTGGAGGCATCCCAGTCCGTCAGCGTATGCCGGGCGTCAATGGTCTGAAGGAGAACGGAAAGCGTTTTGTAAGGGGACAATTGCTGGGTGAGCACGCCCGGCGGCCTGAGGATGGCCAGCAGGCCAGTGATTATGAATCCAATAACCAGCATCATACCGGCCCATTTTCGCCACGACCGGCCGGTTTCTTGTCGCTCCACCGAGCTGAACAGGAGAGCGGAGACAGCTCCAAGGATGGCCGCAAAAATGACAGCCCCCACCCCATCAAAGATCGCCAACAGGGGCAGAGTGGCTAAAGCACCTAGGGCCGAACCGATGAGATTGGCGCCGTATACCTGATGCGAACCGGCCCTTATATAACCTCCGCCAAGATCCCCTGAGTGCATCAACTCCCCGCCGACGACCAACCCCGCGAATAGAAATGGAACCGCAGCCACCAGGAAATAGGCGGCTAAATAGGCCACCTGGCGCCGGTCCCAGGCTATGCTGAATGAATCAAAAGGCAGATAATTGAGAACCAGATAAGCGCCTACGGTCGTGACGCTAAAAATAAGGCACAGCGAGGTTGAAGAAAAGCGACGTCGCCAGACGCTCAAGATCGAACCACTGGCCCCGGCCCCCAGTAAGGCAAGGCTAATGGCCATAAAGGCGAAATGGTAGAATTGCTGGACCGCGAAAAGCCGGAGGAGGGCCAGTTCTAGCAAGATCGTGGCCGTGGAGATAAGCGCTATTCCGGCGAAGTAAGCCATCTCAGTTACCCATCCTCTGGTGATAGATCCTCTGATGGTAGTATAAAGTATGTACGTATTTATAGACAGACAGAGACCGGCGATCGTGGAGGGTTCCGTGATCCGTTCTCCCCGTTCCCCGTTCGAGAAGCGGTCGCACCGTGACGCAGGCATTGGCGATGCGACACCCCTTTTCCCTGATTCCAGTCAGCGTATGATCTTCATCTACCTCGAGGATGACATTTGACATATGGCAAACGCAGGCGAGGCGTAGTACAGTTAATGGAGGCCAGGCAATTTACGGCTTGATATTGTATGCGGTTAAAGTGTATTATTAGGATAGCAAGATAAAAATAGACACTTCGGCCGCCTCGGCATTTACCCCGAACCGTTAATTGCCCTGCAGTTGCGATGTAGAAAGTCATTGGTTGGAATGAATGAATTGTAAAAAAGAGCAAAACCATCGCATCTGCCCTTTACTTCGTATTGATCCCAGCGCGGGTTGATGCTCAGCACCCAATTGAGCTAATTACCCTCGCTGGTTCAAGACCCACCAACATCGCCGTGAGAAGGAGCGTGCAACCATGCTGAATAAACCGGTTTACGTCACCGAGAAGGGAAAAGCCGACCTGGAAAAGCAGCTGGAGTATCTGAGCACCGTCGAGCGCCAGCGCATTATCGATCACCTCACCGAGGTAAAGAGCGGTGGCGACTGGATGGAAAATAGCGAGCAGATGATGTTCGAGGATGAGCTTGCCTACTTAGACCACCGGATCCAGGAACTGGAAGACATGATTGCCGATGCCCAGTTGATAGGGTCTGATAAAGATTACAGCGTCGTCAACGTCGGTGACACGGTCGTGATCCAGGATTGTGACGGCGAGTTGGAAACCTACAGGATCATCGGCGTGGCCGAGGCCGATCCGAGCGCGGGTCTAATTTCCAATGAATCTCCATTGGGACAGGCCCTCCTCACCC
This sequence comes from Promineifilaceae bacterium (SeqCode), assembly GCA_049650305.1. Taxonomy (GTDB): domain Bacteria; phylum Chloroflexota; class Anaerolineae; order Promineifilales; family Promineifilaceae; genus UBA11865. The sequence goes on along the minus strand of JBARZW010000150.1, from coordinate 5,345 downwards.
ATAAAGTTGGTGACGAGGTGGTGGTCAACGCGCCGGCCGGGGAGTTATGTTTCACCATCATTGCCGTTAAATGAAACCCCGTTCGTAAGACGCCGTTCGTAAGACGCCGTTTGTCAAAATCCCAAAACCTTCGTTTCGGAGCCAGCCTGGGTCTATCCAGAGGAAGCGCTTTCCCTGCGTCTATATCCCATGGGGTAGAAGCTATCCTCAACGTGTGCCTTTTCTCTTTGAACGACCTGCGCTCTAGAATTCTCAAATGGGTGGTCCGCCCCAATTGAGTAACTCTCGCCTACCATCTTCGTAGTAACGGCCGTCACCCGTCATAGACGCCCGGTCTCCCCTCCCCTTCAAGCAGATCAATATATGCCCCTTCAATCAAGTCTGAATCATCAATCCCCAAGGTAGCCATCAGCCTACCTGCCGTCGCCTCTCCTTCCTCTGTCCTCTGGCCTGTTGAAAGCATGACCTCTAGCTCCACAAACGATCCGAGCCCTTCAACTTCATCCAGGTGAATACGGGTGTTATCCACCCAGTAGAGCCAACGTCTTTTACGGACTACGCCCCGGATCCCCATGGCAGCCTCTAGAACTACCACCAATTTCCTGGGTTCGGCTGTGCCTGAAATGAAGTACTGGGATCGCTTCGGTCCCGCCTGATCCGCGCGCTCGTAGTAGATCAGCTCGCCGCGATCGTCCGAGAAAATTCGCAGCTTCAATCTGCCTCGTGGCCCATGAAAGAAAACATCCTCCTGGAAGATTAGCTCGGCCGGAGAGTCGCTGATACGCTCAGCTTGATTCTTGAGAGATTTAAGATCCGTTATCCTGGCTTTTATTTCAACGTTCGTAGCCATTATTTTCTCCTGTCATCTTGGTTGCCAGCACGATACCTTAAAATATTGTCCAGATCGCCAAATAGCCCTTTCAAGCGGCGTTCGTTGAGGTAAAATCAAGCCCGTACTGGTTGGATATTGGCGCACACAATGGTTGGGTGTTCTTCTCCATTGGAGACTCAATTTGCTTTTCTTGATTGACCTCTCCGTGCCCCAGGATCGTCGCCAAGTCTTGCTATATCCCACACTCCAGGATCTCTTCGATTAAGGGGATAGTAACAGTTCGTCGCGCCAGATGCGAGACTTTGTCGCCGTAGTTACGATGGCGCCGCCGGCATAAAAAGCGAATCGGCATCTTATTGTTTCTGTCGCCCAGTGCGGAAGATGGAGATGGCTGGTATCGATGGAAAACACTCGATCAATTTTGGTTGATCTTTGAAATTTCTGGACGACTCTTCTTGGAGGATCAAGTGAACTATCGCGAGAACCCGAACGGCAGGATGATGGTGCTTATTGAAGGCAATATCGGCGCCGGAAAGACGACAGTCGGCAGAAATATCGCCAACTCCGGTCATTTCGGATTCATCGAGGAACCGACCACCCTCTGGCGAGAGGGCTTTGCGTCCAATATGTTGGAGCTGTTCTATAGCGATTCGAACCGATGGGCATTTACCTTTCAAATTTGCGCCTTTGTCACCCGGGCCAAGACCTGGCACGAGATCTGGCAGCGCACCGACCGGAGCCAGGTGATTCTCGAACGTTCTATCTTCTGCGACCGCTACGTGTTCGCCGAAAACTGTCACCGTACCGGCCTGTTTACGCTGGCCGAGTACCAGCTATACACAGGTATGTGGGATTTTGTGGTATCCAAATACTGTGATGAACCAGACCTGATCCTCTATCTGAGGACTCCGGCCGAAGTGTGTCTGGAACGAATTAAGCAACGGGGCCGTGATGAAGAAAGCGGCATTCCTCTTGAGTACTTACTCCAACTTGAGAATCTTCACGACGAATGGCTCCTCGATAATCCCAAGGCCCTGGTGCTAAACGGAGAGAACCGCTGGAATGCGGAGGATGTGCTGGCCGAGATTGGAGCGGTGGCTAGCGCTTAAGCGACGGGGGGAGAGAAACAGGAAAAATGCCAGAAAAACCCGGCGTCGTTTTGAGCACCGTGATTATCCAGACCAACCGGATGGAAGAACTAGCCTCTTTCTATGGCCAAGGTCTCGAGCTCGGCGAAGCGCGATCTACCGGGGATGACCATCTAGGCTTTAGCCTTTCAAACCTCTACTTTGGTTTTGACCAGGTTGAGGACGCGCCGAAACCAACAGGAACGGTGTCAATGTGGTTTGATGTGGGCGATATCCAATCCACCTTCGAACGGTTTGGAACCATTGGAGGTCGAGTTAAGTACCCGCCTTCCAGGAAACCGTGGGGCGGCTACCTGGCGGCTCTGTACGACCCGGACGGAAATCTCTTGGGCTTATCTCAGGTCGAATAACTAACGTCCGGACACCGGTTTGGGGGCGATATGAGCCACATCTTGGCTGAGCCACAATGGTTTAGGCATTGGTTATCTTGCTCACCGGATGCCTGAGCACGGTTTTCAGATTCTCCGGTTTAGCCCGCCTGGGGTCCCCAATGTAGATCTCGTGATGTTTTCCCCTTAGTGTGAGGCCGTTTTCCTCCGCGAAGGCCGACATCTTCTCGATGGTCGCGGGCTCCTCAGAATAGGGTCCAATATGCATAATTTGTATGGAAAGCCCTTCATGGAAGCGGTCGAATCGAGCCGATGAGAGGGCCGCGCTTTCCCCTCGCTTCTTTCGCACTTCCTCTCGCGCCTGCTGGACCATCTCGAGAGTGACGTGATCCGGCTGCATGATCATCATCGTCCATTTCCAGTCGCCTTTCTTCTCGATCTCGAATGTACCCGATGCGCTCCACCACAATCCCTCGAGAGCCATGACGGTGAAATCAATGGGATTGGTTTCTCGGAGTTTTGACGCGAATTTCAGAGTGAAGGCCAACCCGTAGAGAGCCGTCATCGCCTCCCGAAAAGATTCCGAACTTTCTGGACTTTCACCCTCCTCGATCCGGCCGTCCACCATTATGAAATTAAACGGTGGTACGTCCACGATTTCCACCTTCTTCGCCGAGGGCAGGTATAAGTGCTTGTATTCCTTCTTTAAGTCGATCTTCTGCATTGTTAGCTCCTCAAGTGGAAATTTACGATTTACGATTGACGATTGACGAAACAGGTTGAAAGTGTTGAACCAACCTTTCACGCCTTAGCTTGCGAATCAGTCACCCCGCCCTTTACCTCGATTTTGGCGATGAAACTATCCACCCACTCCATCCTTGCTTCGAGAATGGAGATGCTGAAATCGAACATCCCATCTAGAAAAAGAGGAAGGTGCTCACCGGCAGCTTGCCATCGCTGACTGACATGATCTCTTCGCTCCTTCAATAGTTCCCTATGTTTACGGATCGCGGGGTAGTCGGAGAAAACTTCAAACAGCAATTCCTCTCAAACAAATCACTGCTCGCCTGAACTTAGTCCGGATCCTCCCTCGCCAGCCATTCCTGGGCTGCTGCAAGGGCCGCCCTGGTGGATTCACCCAAAATTGGCGTTTCCATGAAGATGATGTCCTCGGGAATATCCTCTGTGGTCTCGGTTCTAAGCAGCTGTTCCTTCACCTTCGGATGTACGCCGGATAGCATCAACCTACCCCCATTGACCCTCAATTCGGCAGCATATCTCTCTAAGACGGTGATGAACGTGCTTCCTATCTGTTCTGTGCCACGCAATCTGGCGATGACGAAGGCATTTCTGGCTGTCTTGGCCACTGGTAAAAGTTCCTGGATGGTGCGAGCAGCGGCAAAATGGGTGCTTCCCCGGGCGAAGAGTATGGTGACGCTGTTGTCTTCTAATTCGGCCGGCGCCGGTTCCTCAACAAAGGTACCCGTATCGATGGGGCGAAGCGCCATCAGCCGAACGTCTTGGGAAGAGGTGTAAATATAATCGATGAATGAAAGGAAAACGCCGATAAGTACAGCTTGCTGGATAGGCAAGGTCAGAGTCGCCACGAAGGTAACCACCATGATCACCCGCTTAGAGACATGAACATCCCAAACGTCGCCGACCTCCTCTCGGTTGATAATCTCAATGCCGACCACGATCAATATGGCGGCGACAGTGGGCATGGCCACCAGCTCCACCAGGGAAGCAAAAACAAGAACGAAAACCCCTACAAATAGTCCCAGGAAGACATTAGCCCAGCGAGACTTGGCTCCTGTACTAATGATCAGCCCCGTCCCGCCCAATGATCCGCCCAACGGTAAGCCCTGGAAAGTGCCGGATACCAGGTTGGCTATGCCTTGTCCAGAAAAATCCCGGGAGGCGTCAGGATACTCCCCGTCTGGGTTGGGAATACTCTGGCTGACACCCGAGGATTGAACCAAACCAATCAGACCTATGGCCACGGCCGACATGGCTAATTGAGTAACCAGGGCGAGGTCCGGTAGAACGGGTATCGGGATCGACCCACTGATCTCGTTGGTGTCGCCAACCAGGGCAACCGACTCCAGACCCAGCAGAAGAACCGCAGCCGTTCCGAGTATCATGGCCAGGGCCATGGAGAAGTTTTTTAGACGAGTTCGGCTAAATGCGAGGATGAGACCAATGGTGAACAAGCCAGCCGCCAGTGTTGGTAAGTCCCATTCACCGGGATGGATCAGCGTGTCAACCGCCTTGGCGACAGTTCTGCCCATCTCACTATCGTAGCCCGTCAGGTCACCTAGCTGACCCAGTATGACCAGGACCGCCACGCCGGTCAGGAAACCGATCATGACTGTGTTAGAAATGAATCGGGTGAACTTACCCAGCTTAAGCAAGCCGAGGATCAACTGGAATACACCTACCAACACGGTCAGGGTGAACAGGGCGGTGAGGAACTCCGAACCGTCGTAGCCGGTCAGGGCGTCGGCCACGGCCAACATCATGGCGCTGGTCAGGCCGATGCTCATGAAATGGGAGCCGCTAATAAGCGAGCCGATGGGTGTCCCCGTCATGAGGGCGTTAAAGGCGTAGGTCGGGCTGACCCCGGCCAGGAGAGCCGAGGCGATGGCGTCGGGGATGGCGATCAGGGCCGATACGGCGCTTGAGGCCAGGTCGGCCGGAAGGTTTTTACGGTTGAAGTCGAGGAAGCTCATTTATATATCCTGGTGATTATTGACCCAAAGGATGATTCAATAGTCGCAGGTTTGCTCAACTTCGTAGAGCGGCTCAACTAGGTTGAGCTTTGATCTTTGAGCGCTTTGGCGATCCGCTGCACTTCTTCTTCGCTTAAGGTAACTTTATTGTCCAGTGTGTAGGTGGGGTTGGGCATATCAATGCCTTCCCGATTCGCCAACTCCTGAATGGCCGCATTCACACTATCAGTTGAGCGCCTCTTTTCCGAGTAGGAAGCCACCCACCAGCGCACCCGCATGGTATTCGAGGAGTCGCCAAACTCGG
>JBARZW010000149.1:0-4898 GCA_049650305.1 Promineifilaceae bacterium (SeqCode) | reverse complement strand
CGAGCTCGTTTCCCTTCTTCCGTAACCGCGACGACAGTCCAGACCTGCAAATTCGACGACGTCGAACTGCGTTGGCTTGCCGCAACAATGGATTCGACCATTTCTCGTGGAATTGGGTCCGTCTTGTACTTACGTACTGAAACGTGCCGGTAAATTTGTTCGATAGTCTTTGTTGTCAATGAAGCCTCCGATGCGCCTATCTTAAATTCCACCTTTGGGTGACTGGTATTTGTATTTGTGTGATTTTAGCGAATTGAACGTCTGTTTGACAACGTTCCCCCGTCGCCTGCAGTGCGGATTGCGGCTGAATGGAGCAACCAAAGAGGGCCCATTCACGTATTGTATAATGATTGATACCGACGAGATCTGCATCAAAGTTAAGCCTCGTTCTGAGGATTGATAGCCCAACCGGATCGAGCATCGAATTAATCAGACACAGGTATTTGAACTCCTGAAGGAGTCGATAGCGCGGCGTATACAAGAGTCATCGCTTGATAGGAGTTTGATTCAATAGAAATCAAACTCAGGTGAGGTTTAGTGATGGACCAGTTAAGTCAGAAGGATCTTAGGTTACATGTTTCCATATTGGGTTGGATTTTGATTGCCACCCACGCCGTCGGCCTTATTGTGGCGGTATTCCTTTTCTTTCTGCTAACGGGTATCGGCGCGGTGACAGGGGACGGCGTGGCCTTCAGCATCCTGAGCGTCACTGGAACAGCGCTAGGGTTGTTTATCGCTCTGCTATCTCTTCCCGGCATACTGGCGGGTTATGGATTGCTCACCCAAAAGTCGTGGGGAAGGCTTCTCGCCCTGGTGGTGACGGTCCTCGGTCTCTTAAACTTCCCCATCGGAACGGCCGTCGGCCTGTACGCTCTCTGGGTACTGCTCCAGAAAGAGGCTTATTATTATTTCGCCTCTTGATTGAGAGCCGAAAGCCGGTCAAGCGCCCCTTCACTCTTCGACCAGCATCCGCCGGATGACCTTGCCGATGAAGGATTTGGGAAGTTCCTCCCGGAATTCAATTTCCCAAGGTACAGCATACTCGTCAAGGCGCTTCCGGCATAGAGCCATGAGTTCTTCTTTGGTCAGGTTCGTCCCAGGACGGGGAACCACGAAGGCCTTTACTTTTTGCCCGCTCTCCGTATGGGGAACACCGACAACGGCCACTTCCTGTACCTTGGAGTTTTCGTAAAGCACTTCTTCGACGTCTCTGGGATATACACTGAAATCTCCGGCAATTATCGTGTCTCGCATCCGGCCGATTATTTGAAAATAGCCTTCCTCGTCTCGCAAGGCCACATCCCCGGTGTGGAGCCAACCATCCTTCAGTGCAGCCGCCGTCTCTTCCTCAAGATTCCAATAACCTTTCATTACCTGGGGACCGCGAACGACAAGCTCGCCGATCTGGCCTGGTGGCAGCTCCTCACCACTGGCTAAATCCACTATTTTCGCGTCTGTGTTGGGAAGCGGAACGCCGATCGAGCCTGTTTTCTGGCCGCTAAATAGGGGGTTCGCATGGGTGACCATCGTGGCCTCTGTCAGCCCGTATCCCTCAGCCAGCCGGCCGTGGGTTAATTTCTCGAAGGCCTCCTTTACCTCGATCGGCAAAGGAGCCGCCCCGCTGATACAGACCTGAACAGCGGAAAGGCCGTATTCACGGACCCTGGGAGCCTGGTTGATGGCCGCGTACATCGAAGGAACGCCTGGAAACATCGACGGCTTATAGTCCCGGATATGTTCTAATACCTGCTGTAATTCGAAGACGGGCAGGATGACCATGGTGGCCCCCATGGTGATGGGCATGTTCATACCTGTGGTCATTCCATAACTATGTAAAAACGGAATTACAGAGAGAATGGTTTCCTTACCGTACCTGAGATTGGCGATCCAATGCCGGGCCTGGATGGCGTTGGCGACCAGATTCCCGTGGGTTAGACAGACGCCCTTCGGCCGGCTGGTGGTGCCGCTGGTAAAGGCTATCGTTGCTACAGAATCACTTGAAGTGGAAATCGTCTTGAATTCCAGGGGCGCGTCTCTCATCAGGTCGGATATGGCGACACCGGCTGTCCGAATACCCGATTCTTCAGGCTCTGGTAAATCGTTTACAAGATCGGTGACGCCCCAGCGGTCCAGCAGTTGTTTGTAAACGCTAGAGGAGACAACTTTGCTGATATCGGCTGTCAGAACATGTCGCACGTCCGTCAGCTGGCGCACCGTCTCGGCCATAGGGGAGAATGCGCCCAAAGTCACCAGTATCGTCGCGCCGGTGTTTCGAGCTAGACGGATAATATGCCGGGCGTTTGCGTCGGGATTGGGTAGAACGACCACACCCCCGTTCCGCAGTATGGCATAATAGGCCATGATAAACTGGGGCATATTTGGCAGCACGATCATCACCCGGTCGCCAGGTTTTACACCCAGACCGTGTAATACGTGGGCGAACTGGTTCGTCTTGCGGTTCAGTCGCCGGTAGCTCAACTCTGAGCCGTAAAAGACGGTGGCTGTACGTTTGGGCAACCATGCAGCCGAGCTTTCAAGGAAATCATGGACAGGACGTCGGGGAATCGGGACCGTCCATGGGGTTCCCTCATCATAGGCTGTAACCCATGGTCGATCGGTGACCAGGCTCGATTCAGGTGACGTCCCTCGCCAAGAGGCGCGTTGCTCATCGCCGGCGATAAATCGCTCGATGGAGCGATTCACCGCCTCGTGCCTCTCAAGCTGAACCTTGTGCTTGGATGTGCCAATGTCAATGACTTCAGCCCCCGGGACCGCTTTGCCTACATAATCATAGACAGCACGAGGAAAGTAATTATCGCGCTCTCCGGTGATTACCATGGTCGGGACAGATATTTGTTTCAGGAGAGACCAGCCGTCCCAGTTGTTGAGGTTGTTAAGCATCATGCGTTTCATGACATGAACCTCTGCGTTCCATCGCGGCCGGTACTTCCACCAGGGTCGAAACAAACCTGGAGGTAAGCGGAAAACAAGCTGGAGGATTTTTGGCAACGGGTACTCTCCAGCGGTGGCGATGAGGATCATTTTTTCGATCTGCTCTGGGTGAGCCGTGGCATATTCAGCGCATACAGAGCCGCCAAAGGAGTGACCGACCAGGATAAACTTCTCGGGTAATTCTAGTTCTTGCCTAATCCGGTATAGATCGTCGACGAGCTCCCGCATGGTGTACTCGGTATACGGGGCGTCACTCAATCCGTGACCTCGAAGGTCCGGAGCGACGACGTGATATGTGTGTGAGAAGTGGTTGATCTGGTGTTCCCAGGTCTCGGCACAGCCGGCAAAACCGTGGACCAGAACCATGGTCTGCTCGACGCCTTCCGGCCGGATATCGATGACACTCAACTGGTCATCAACAACCCCAGTTATCGGCACCCCAACCCTGTAAAGATTGTAGTCGAGGGTTATGGCACTTCGCTTGAATCCTCGTAGTTGACGGCTCATGTTCGGCTTTCCTCAGCTAGATGAGAGATATTCCAATAGCGCAATTATTGATTAGCGGTGGTCAGATTCGGTCAGCTACCCTGTTTATTAAGACAGTAGTATAAGCGGTGGGGGCGGTGCAATAAGTCAGTAAAACGCATTCTCTCCGAGCAATGTTTCAATTGTTAACAGACGATCACGAATCGTCGCTCGTCGTTTGTAGAAAGCGATGGAGATACTAGGACATGAGCGCTCTGTCTCGCAATATTATCAGGGCATAACCTGATACGGCGCCGGCGATTAACCATCCGATGGCCCCACCGAGAGTGCCAACTAAAAGCCAGCTGTAACCGCCGATAACCGTCATCAAGATCGCGACCACAATCCAAGGGGTGGTGTTTGACCAATGCAGGCGCAAGTATAGCCACTGGCCAATCCCGGTTACGAGGCCGACAGCTATCCATGGAAGACTAAAGACGAGCAGAGGCGGCAAGCCCGCCAAAAAAGCGAAGGCCAGATTCCCAATTCCAAAACCGATCACCCATCCGATTGCGGTGGCCAGTATCCACCAACCAGCACGAGGTAACAGATTTCGCAACTCAAACCATTGGCCAAGGCCGATCAACGCACCTGGGATCGCGTATACGAATAACGAGGCGATCAGGAGTGGTAATGACAACGAGTCAGATTCTCCTCCATCACCGGCCGCCGGTATCGCTATAAAGTTAACTGCAAGGGTTAGCAGCATTACTGCGGCGATAGATCCGGCGCCGGTAAGAAGGGACCAGGAGAACCAAAACTGGCGATCTTCTTTAGTCAGCCTAGATAACATTGGGTCTCCTTATGAGTGTTTTGAGCAGGGCTATACCCGCGTTGGGATCCGGTTCGCAAACGCGATTGTTTAGTTATCGCATCATAGTAAGGCCCGGCATATGCTTATCAGTTTATCCCATGGTAGTGCTACAGGGTAATATGTCGCCGGTGGTGTCTATTTTCCGCTAAATTTGACTAAGAAGGGGCCAGGTTCTATAAATTGCGACGAGGAGACTGTCTTATGGCGCGACGTTTGTAGCTGGATCTTAGTATAAGACCAGCAAACCCTTCCGGCGTTGTACATCACACCGACTCTTCAGTCGTTGTCGCTATGTGCTCGAGATTAGGAGAAAGACGATGCCCAAGGGACTCAAGATAGCCGCAATCGGTTTAGGAGTAGTTGTTGTTCTTGCCGTGATACTTTTCGGGGTATGGACCTGGTTCTCGCGCCAGGCATTCCCAAAAACAACTGGAACCATCGAAGTCGCAGGACTCACCCAGCCGGTTGAGATACTCCGTGATGAATATGGTGTCCCCCATATCTATGCCCAAACTGCCGAAGATCTATTTTTTGCCGAAGGGTATGTCCATGCCCAGGAACGATTCTGGCAGATGGAATTCCAGCGGCGATTAGGTTCGGGCCGGCT
>JBARZW010000148.1:0-17586 GCA_049650305.1 Promineifilaceae bacterium (SeqCode) | reverse complement strand
TTGTTCCAGGAGTTTCGGCCGACAGCACCTATGTTGTCCAGCGGGGTGAAACCTTATTCCGGATCGCCCTTAACCATGGCCTGACCACGGGGCAATTAGCTCAAGCCAATAACATCATCAACCCTGACGTGATCTATGCCGGACAGGTGCTCATTATTCCCGATGGTGAATCGGAAACCGAGGTATCTCCTCCTGAACCAGAGTCGACGATGGAGCAGGTCTCCGTTAGCACGTATGTTGTACAGAGAGGGGATACACTCTTTCGAATCGCCTTAAGATTTGGGGTATCCACTCAGGCTATGGCCCAGGCGAATGGCATCTCGAATCCATCCTACATCTATGCCGGGCAGACCCTGACGATTCCAGATGCAGGTAGCGGAACATCACCAGAGACCAACCCGCTGCCCATCGCCCCCATTTCGTATGGGGAGCGCTGGATCGACGTCAACCTCACCACCCAGCGCCTGACGGCTTATGAGGAAAAACAACCAGTTTACTCAACAGCTATCTCATCTGGTTTATGGCCGCATACAACGGTCACCGGCTTGTTCGAGGTCTACGTTCGTTATGAGTCTCAGACGATGAACGGCTATCGCCTGGGATATGATTACTACTTGCCCAACGTCCCCTATGTTATGTACTTCTACAGGGACTATGCCATCCACGGAACCTACTGGCACAACAATTTTGGCACGCCGATGAGCCATGGCTGCGTGAACACGCCCACGCCCGATGCCCAATGGTTATATTTTTGGAGCAGCTACGGAACGCCAGTGAACGTGCACTTTTAGAGGGTCATTAATCACCAGGTTGGTCAGGCAAAACGATGAGATCGCCGGCTGGCTGCGACTGGCCTATGAAGGTGTGGTCAAATAGCCATTCAATGACTGGTTAGTTTTTGTCGCGCTTTCTGCGGTATTTGCCAGGCTTCCAACCGATTCACCGGGGCTTTCGGCTCGGCAGATTACACAGGTGGAGCAAGAATCGTGTGATTGATGGCGATGTCGTCGTCGCCACTATCAGTTACGACGATGGGAGCAGTAATCCGCACTCGCTCGATCAAGCATAGAATTTGGGAGTCCGAATCGCAGAAGTAGATAACCAGATCGCCCCTCAAGGCGCCTTCGCCCTCATGAAATTCGACCGGAATGGTAAGAGGAAAGACTGGTTCAATGATACGACGATTTGCTTGTTCTTCAGCGATCGTTACTACTTCACCATCGGACAACCATTCCATTGAAAACGGGGCAAGATCGTTCACTTTATAGCCGTCGGGCAAATTAATATTCAGCGTAACGCTTCCGGCACCCGCAGCCACAGATTGAGACTCCAATTCGACGACCTTACCATTATAACTGTCTCCAGCAGGTTGCCTCGTCAGCAGGCCTTCCATGTCGATTAATACTAATGTGGATACGTCGCCACTCTCAACGTCGGCGATCCGAATAACATGATTGTTGGTATCGGCGATATACAAACGGCCGTCACCAAAACTCAAGCCGCCTGGCTCGTCAAAGAGGGGATTGACGCCATCTCGCCATCCGGACTCTTCGCCGCCACCGAAGGCTGTGCTTTCCCGGGTTTCAGGATCCACCACCTTAATCTTACTGTTGTAGGTGTCGGCCACATACAGCAGATCCTCATTGTAGGCGACATCTAAGGGATGCTGGAGCCGTACCGAGTTTCCAAAGCCATCGATGTCTCCAAAATCAAACAAGCCTGTTCCGACGATCGTCTCCAGACGACCATCAGGATTAAAGTCCGCGGTTCTAATAGCACTTGCCTCGCTGTCAGCGATATAAAGGACCTCCCCATCGGTGCTCAAACCGCTCGGCTGGTTCAATCCCCCCTGATTGAGCAGGCCGTCCTGGAGTTCCTCCCTCCCCGATCCGGCATGTACGCTTAGCAACCTGCTTTCGGGATCTAAGGCCCAAATCTGGTGTTGTCCCGCCATGGCTATGTAAACGAGGCCATCATGGAACAGCACGTCCCATGGAGAGTTTAAAGGAGACGAAGACCCGTCAACCTCGGGTACACTTAGGTAACTCTGCTCTCCAGTGCCGGCGATCGTCCTCACGAGGCGATCATCTAGATTGACCAGCCGGATGGCATGGTTTTCAGTGTCGGCTATGTACAAATTGTTTTCGTCGTCCAAGGCCAGACCTTGAGGTCTGAAAAAACTAGCTGTCTCGAAATCGCCATCCTGAAGCCGCGGCTGCCCATCGCCTATTACCTCTTGTACATTTCCCTGTAGGTCCGAGATGACGATCCGGTTATGGTTGGAATCGGCAATAAACAAGCGATCGCTCTCAACATCAACGAGCACCTTGCCCGGGAAGAGAAGTGGAGAATCAACTTGTTGCTCTTGATCCAGTAGATTTGCTAAGGGTGTCCGGTCGATGCGTCCGATCGCATCGAACTCGGAAATCATGCCCCCGATGATATGGTCGAAGCTATCGTAGATCCCTTCACCGGCGTGATAGCCATAGCCGTTACCATCCGGGTCGATGATAACCAGTGTTGGCCAAGCCCTGGCCCCATATTGAGTCCATATCTGAAACTCGCGGTCATTCACAACCGGGTGCTCCAATTCATAACGCTGGACAATGCGCCGTATATTTTCAGTATCGCCCTCGTTCTCGAATTTGGCTGAGTGAACCCCGATCACGACCAGTTCATCGGCGTACTTTTCCTCGAGTTCCTTCAGCTCTGGGATTATGTGTATGCAGTTGATACAACCGTAGGTCCAGAAGTCCAAGACCACGACTTTGCCACGAAGATCGGATAGAGCGATGGGCCCACTTGTGTTAAGCCAGTCCAATCCGGACGGGAACTCGGGAGCCGGTGTTGTACCGGCAAAAGATGTCTCCGGCTCACCTGGCGCTGCAGCCGAAGGGCTTTCTGAGTTGCCGCCGGTTTCCTCGTTGGGAGGTTCAGCCTCTGTCGACGCGGCCGAAGAGCTTTCCGAGTTGCCGCTGGTTTCATCGCTGGGAGGTTCAGCCTCCGTCGACGCGGCCGTATCTATTTGTCCGGCCGCGGAATCGGTCTCGTTTTGACCGGATTCACTGTTGTCACCTGTTCCTCCGCCTTCAGGAGTTAGTGATGTCCGGCTGCCGTTGCACGCGCCAAGAAAGAGCGCCAGCATAACTAATAGCGTGGGAATGACACTTCTCTTTTGCCTTAATATGGTGCACGCTCTCTATTTGACGATAATCATTATCCGCGATCCGCTTCCAAAACTCCCTCTTGAAAGAAGTTTAGCCATAGTTACGGACAATTGTCCGGATTCTTCTGTACCAACTACATAATAATCGAACTGGGTCGGATCATACGTTGCTTTCCTTACACAATGATGAGCACATTGTTGCGAAATGATTAAAGGTGGTCACATTAGCGTACCAATCGTTATAATCTGATATAAGCTTTTCAGAAGTAAACAGAATTTAGGTAATTATCTTTATTGCGTGCAAGACGTTAATCCTGTTTGGATATTGAGATGAATCGGATGCGAGCTTCTTTGTTAGGATTGCTTCTTCTACTCGTGGCCTGTAGTGAAGTCGTACCTCCACCTCCACAAGACAGTTATGAAGAAGCAACCTTAACGCCATTGCCATCGCCAACGATTGAACCAACAGCCACCGCGATTCCTGGTGGGGCCGAAGGGATAGGGCTCGCCTTCCTCCGAGCCTGGGAAGGAAAGGATTATCTGGGGATGTACAGCCTTTTGTCTCCTCAGAGCCAGGCCTTGATCGATAGCCGGACCTTCGTTACCTATTACGAAGACATGATGGGAACGGCTACCGTGCAGTCCGTTCATGCCCAACCACTGTCAGCTCAGCAAGAAGGCGAGCGATCCGAGTTCGGTGCTCGAGTCACCTGGGAGACGGCCGTCGTCGGAGCGATAACCAGGGATCACAACATGGAGTTGGTTTTCAACGATGGGCGATGGGGCGTGATTTGGGATGAGAGCCTGGTCCTCCCAGAGCTAGAGGGTGGATATCGTTTGCACATGGAGCATCGTGTTCCGGCGCGGGCCAATATCTACGATGTCGACGGACAAGCCCTGGCCTACCAAGGTCGAGTGATAACATTAGCCGTGATTCCAGGTCAGATCGAGGACGAGGAAGCTCTACTTAACACCCTAAGCCCGCTTCTTGGATTAACGCCCGACGAAATCGAATTCCTATACGCCGCATCGCTACCGGACTGGTATGTTCCCTTGGGAGATATCACCGGTGAGACGATGCAGGAGCATTACGAAGAGTTGCAGCCCTTCATCGGGGCCGGTCTCGTGACGGATGATCGCTTGACCCGCTTGTACACCGGCGAGGGCATTGCCCCACATGTCGTCGGGTTTACGGGTTATATCCCTGCCGAGTACGTAAACGAATACATAAAACTCGGTTACGAGGGAGATGAACAGGTGGGTTTAGCCGGCGTGGAGGAATGGGGAGAGAACTATCTGAGTGGTACCAGGGGTGGCTTGTTGACTGTTGTCGGGCCAAGTGGTGAGTATATTGAAACCATTCAGGATACGGATCCGAAACAGGCGCGCAGCGTTTACTTAACGATCGAACGTGATTTTCAGGAAGACGTTGAGCAGGCTTTAGCCGACGCCATTGAGTCCCACCCATTTGCCGAGGCGGGTTCTATCGTCGTTCTCAATCCACAAACCGGTGGCGTTCTGGCCATGGCCAGTTACCCTGATTACAACCCTGTTATTTTTGATCCTCTACGGATTGACGGTGATAGTGACTTGCTTCGAGTGCTGAACGATCCCGGACTACCGCTCCTAAACCGGGCGGCGCAAGGAGAATATCCTCCCGGATCCACCTTCAAAATAGTGACCTTCACAGCTGCGGTTAACAGCGGCCTATATACGCCACAAACCCGTTACACGAGCACTGGTACATGGAACCGGCTTGGAGATGCTTTTGTCAAAGTTGATTGGCGAGCAGGTGGCCATGGGACCATTAGCCTGAGCCAGGCACTGGTTGTTTCCTGCAACTCCTGTTTCTATGATGCCGGTTATAACCTTGACGAACTTGATCCTTTCCACCTGCCGAATACCGCCCGCCTCTTCGGCTATGGTGAGCCGACAGATATAGTCGGCATACCAGAATCAAATGGATTGATTCCCGACCCCGAATGGAAAATCAGCAATGTTGGTGAAGGATGGGTTGCCGGTGATTCTGTTCATATGGCAATTGGCCAGGGATTCGTCCAGGTTACGCCGTTACAAATGGCCAGGCTCATCGCCGCTGTCGCTAACGGGGGTACGCTTTATCGACCGACTGTGATCGATCACATCGGATCCGGTGGTGGCGCACCGGAGGAACAGTGGCCGGTTGAGATACAGGGGGAGATTCCTCTATCAGAAGAGGACCTGGCGGTGGTCCAGGAGAGCCTCCGGGCAGTGGCCAACAGTTCATCGGGTACGGCGACGCACCGTTTTGTCGGATTGCCGGTGCCGGTATCCGGTAAGACGGGTACGGCTGAGACTATTGCCCTTGAACCACACGCCTGGTTTGCCGGCTATGCCCCGTCTGAGCCTTATACCTTGCTCGATGGGATATTGGTAGAAGAACCTGAGCTGGCCATCGTCGTTATGGTCGAAAATGCAGGTGAAGGATCAACGGTTGGCGCTCCCCTTTTCCGCCGAATCGTCGAGTTGTACTACGGGATCACACCGATGGCTCCATTCCCCTGGTCTACTGAGTAGCCATGGTATCTTAAGTGTCTTCCAGCTCCCTGTTCGCTGATATGACTCTGTGACGGCCGCCGGCGAGTTCTCTTACCAACCAACACCCCGGATAATCTCTGGTCATCGTCTATTGGCGTAAAAGAAATCTGTCACAACGGGATGCACAAAACCATCTCTGAACAAAGTCTGAAACTCCCACCGGTCATCCCAGGATCCCGCCACCCCGTTTGCCAGTAACCAATGGCTGAAGGCAAAGAAATACGGTTCTGCCTGGCGCATATAGCCGTATTGAAACATGAGCAGGTCTTTTTCGACCAGGGAATTGGCGCTGTACGAGCCACCCTCGGTGCCGATCATAGGAATGGACCGGTTTAACTGATTCCGGACTATCTCATCGTATTTTCGGAACAGTAAGAAACCATCCTCATCGTCCAGAGACCGCAATCCATGGTAATTGTGGACGGAGAGCCAGGTTCTATTTAACAACCAGATGTCGCCATTGCGCCGAAGGGCACTAATGGTCCGTTCCAGGAACGTATAGTGGTCAAATGCGCCCCCCGGGCTTAGAGCGCCCAATCCGGGCAACCCTCCACCCTCAATCACATCACGCGCGGCTGAAGCCCAAGTTAAGGCGTACTGATTTGCATTTGAAAACCCCTGGGTGTTCTCCGCATTGACGTTTGGTTCGTTATAGAGCTGGAAATAGTAGACACCCCTTGCCCGATAATGGGCAACCATGGCGCTCAACTCGCCATCGTAAGGCGATACGTTGCTCCGAAAGATCCGCATCACCGGCATGATGCCTGCGTCCACCAGTCTATTTACCAGATAGTCGTTATCGCCAATGTTGCTCCCGTCGTTCAGGAATACCACCCATTTTATGTGCATGCGGACAACTTCGTTTATGAATCGGTCGACCACATCAGGCTCTTGCTTGACTGTCGGAATCCAGTGGATGCCCCAGCCATTGTCACCCAAGGGTCGGGGGAAAGCCTCCAAAGGGATTACTTCCTGCAATGCGTATCGGTTGATAGGACGGATATTGGCCTGCGGCGAAGTTGTCGGCGTCGGTGGTGTGGGCGATGGTGTACGGGAAGGGGTGGGGCTTGGGGTTACGGGTGTATTCGTTGGGATAGGTAGTGCTGTTTCGGTCGGAGGGGATGGGATCACCGATCTCGGTCGCGTGGCTGTTGGGGGCGTCGTCTCCGGTACCGGTGTCCAGGTAACCGGGAGGAAGTCATTATCAGGGATCTCCGGCTCAAGGTGGGCTTGTCCGATGCTGTCTGGATTGGCGGCAGTAGCGACCAGCGTGGGAAGGTAAGCCTGAGCAGATTGACAGCCACTGATGGCGATGAGAAGCGCCGTGAGTCCAAACATGATCAGTGCCGGATGGCATTTTGAATTAGCTAGCGAGTGACCAAAACGAAACCGAGCCGTCATATCTACTATTGTGCCCAGCCCATCCAGTTAAGCAATATTCGATTCGTACTATACGGGTATTCGGGATGCAGTTTTACAAACTAGTCCAGTAGACTGGAAGATTAACCGACAAAATTAGATAGCTTTGGTTTAATGAATGGATCCCATAGTTGACGCGGGAGATAGAGTGGGCGGCCAATTCCATAACCCATTTGGGGTTTTCAACGATATAAGTCCAATTCTTTTGATCTGACAAGGTCCCTCGCTTTGCCCTGCAGCGGTGGCAGATTAAGGCCGCGGATAAGAATGGCAGGCTGCCCTTCCGACGCCTGCCCCATTAATATACTTGCTGCGGCGGCGATCTCGTCAGCCGTACCGACCTCCGTGTGTTCAAGATGGTATCCGTACAGATCGCTTTCGCCTCGCCGATCCCAGAGGGCTGGAATACCGCTTACTCCAATAGCCACACCGACCGTCCCCAGGCGAAAGGGCCGGCCATGACTGTCAACAATTAGGATGCCCACGTTGACACCACACCTGTCGAGGATATCCCCTCCGATCTGAGCAGCGGACGAATCAGGATTGATCGGCAAAAGTATGACCCATTCCCCCGCCCCATTCTGCGGTACGTTAGACCGATCGATGCCCGCATTTGCGCTGGTGAATCCAAGCCGGTGTCGTACGATAAGTACGCCGTTTCGCATTCGGGAGATCCCTGTGCTTTCAGTAAGAATCATCTGAACTAACTTGGGATCTTTATCGGTAATGACCGCGATCTCCCGGGCGCGTGATCCAGGAGTAACGTCGTCAAGATTGACCAAACGCCCTTCGGCTTTGGATATAACCTTGTGGGTGATGGCAATGATATCTCGGTCAATTAGCTTGATCCCGGCCTTCTCCAGACCATCGAGAAGAAGGGTGCTAATCCTGTCTCCTTTCCGAACCTCTGGGATACCAGGAATGGCCGTTAAGCGGATGGTGCTGGAATGTCCTCCGGGTTCCGTTACCGTGGTCATTCTGCATCTCTCGGATCGAGGCCCGTTATTCTGAAGCCAGCGTCTTTGACCTTATGGCGAATATTGATACCGATCAGAACTGCCGCCAAGCCCTCAGCCACAACGGCATTCTGAAGGGGGCCAGCGTCAATGCCACGCATACCTGCTTGTTCGGCTAACGAGGCTACCAGAAGCTTGTCTTGTTTGCTTGGGCCACAAATGAGTACATCGCTGTCTATTGGCTTGTCAGAGTCGACAAGATGCTTGGCCGCGATAGTCTGGAAAGCAGCGACGACGCGCGTCGACTCACCGCAGATTGCCTGAGCTTCCTGGGCGGCCGATCCGGTTTCGGGTTGCCAGACGTGACTAACCTTAGGGCGCGTGAGAGGGACTACTACTGATATTAATAGCTTACCCGATATCTCTTCGAGTACGGCAACAAGAGTAGCCTTCTGTGCTTCATAAGGCACCGAAAGCACGACGATCTCTCCCCTGGCGGCCGCTGTTTTATTGTCGGTTCCTGAAACGGTGGCATCTGGCAATTTCTCGAGCAAGGCTGCGGCTGCCCACTCCCCTTTTTCAGCCAGGCGTGACCCGATGATGATTTCGTGCCCTGCGGATGCCCATCTGTACCCGAGTCCGAATCCCTCGTCTCCTGTTCCACCTAATATGGCAATTTTCACTACACCCTCCTAGCTGGGCACTCTGCGAGATCGCGTCCCACAATAGCACCTATTGTGTGGTGAATCCTAGATTCAGAAGTGCGTCTGCTTCCGATTGCAAAACGTATCTCAACGGCTCAGTTGTTCAAAACGCTCCCATGTTTTCGCGGCAAGTTCCCGGCTGCGACTCGTTATTTCCTGTTCATTCAACGTGAGCAGTTGCCTATCCTTCATCAGGACTTGGCCGGCCACCATGGTGGTGGTGACCATACTGCTCTCAAAGCCAAAGATGATGTGCCAGGGCAAATTTCCAGCCGACAATGGGGTCGTGGGATGATAATCTACAAATATCAAGTCGGCCGCCGCGCCTTCTTCAAGCGTGCCGATCGACCGTTCTGGGAAAAACATATCGGCTAAAGCGGCATTGTTGTAGATGGCCATTCGAACCACGTCCATTCCATCGGCTCTTCTTGGATCCCGATGGACCACCTTGTGGAGTAAATAAGCGCTCTTCCACTCGGCCCACATGTTATTGCTAAATCCGTCATTGCCAAGGCAAACCGGTATACCTAAACGGAGCATACTCTCGATATCGGCTGCCCCGACAGCGTTGTTCATGTTGCTTCGCGGCTGGTGAGTAACCCACGTCCCTGCCTCTCGCAGAATATTCTGCTCGGTAGTGTCGACATGCACTGCGTGGGCAACGATACTCTTGGGACCTAGTATCCCCGCATCGAAAAGTCGATCAATAGCCCGTCTTCCATATCTAAACAACGAATCGTATTCGTCGGCTTCGTGTTCAGCCACGTGGATGTGGAAGCCTGTATCGATATCCGTTGTTGCCTGCAGACAATCAGCCAGCGTCTCATCAGAGAGGCTCATGGGTGCATGAAGCCCAAAGGTGCCCGCCAATAATTCTCCATCTCGGTCTTTAAGCGATCGCATGAAGCGGACGTTTTCCTCGATGCCAGCTTTGGCGCCATCTAGGCCGTTCCTGTCCGTCACCTCGTAGCAGAGAGCAGCCCTCAAACCGGCGGATTCGACCGCTCCGGCGATAACATCAAGCGATCCGTTGATGAAATTCGGGCTGGCATGGTGGTCGATTAGGGTAGTGGTGCCATGCTTGATGGCATCTACCAGGCAAACAAGCGCGCTATATAGAACATCCTCCTCCGATAGTGCCCGGTCGAGCCGCCACCAGAGTCGCTCGAGGATTTCAGGGAAATCCTTCATTGGCTTTCCGGGTATAGCCATTCCCCGTGCAAACGCCCCGTAAAAATGGGTGTGAGCGCATATATTTCCGGGCATGATAAGTTGGCCGCCAGCGTCTATTAGAGTCGCTTCCGGATGCCGCTCCAACAATGATGTTTCATCGGTTATCTTGGCGATCCGGCCCGCCTGAATGAGCAACGCTTTGCCATCCAGGATCTCGTTTGGCTTTCCCCAGGTTACGATACGGCCGTTCTTAATGATTTGTTCGTCCATATCGTTGATTCTAGCTGTAGTTAGCCCTACTAGCAACGGGCGTAGATGACTTCGGTGACTCTTTCATATTCAAATCCATCTATATGATTTGTAAGCCCCATTCCTTGACATGATTCCGTCATGGTATAAACTTCACGGGCAAAATGAATCATAGCTATCATCACCATGCCGGGGGGAGAAAACAAAGGTTAAGGAGATAATAATGGCAGATCTAGTTCACATCGACGACGGTGATTTCGAAGATATGGTATTGGCATCAGATAAGCCTGTTTTGGTTGATTTCTGGGCCGAATGGTGCGGACCGTGTCACATGATCGCTCCATCCGTAAAGCAAATTGCGGATGAGTATGAAGACACGCTATTGGTGGCCAAGATGGATCTTGACGAAAACCCCATCACACCAGGTCGCTATGGCATCATGAGCATTCCGACGTTGATGCTTTTCAAGGATGGAGATGTCGTGGCTCGAATTACAGGAGCTATGCCAAAAGACAGGATTATGGCCCAGATCCTTCCCCATCTCGAAGCGGCAACCGCATAACCACATTGGTTTAATTATCGCTCCCATATCTACGCGACGTCCATCCGAAAGGGTGGGCGTTTTCTTTTTCTCGGAGAAAACCTTATGGTTGAGCTTGCGATTATGATTGAGGGCCAGAATGGCTTGAATTGGTCGCGTTGGCAGAACATCGCTAAGACTGTCGAAGAGCTAGGTTTTGTGGGTCTCTACCGCTCTGATCATTATACCAACCCGGACCCACCGGATATTGATTCGCTCGAACTATGGGTGTCATTGACCTGGCTCGCCAGCCATACGAAACGAATTGAATTCGGTCCCCTTGTTGCCCCGGTTTCATTTCGCGATCCCACGATGTTAGCCCGCATGGCAAGCGCGGTCGACGATCTTTCAGGCGGGCGACTCACCCTGGGAATGGGCGCTGGCTGGCAAATCCGGGAACATAATAACTACGGCTGGGATCTGCTGGACGTACCCGCTCGCATGTCTCGATTGGAGGAAGGACTCGAGGTTGTTACTCGCCTCCTCAATAGCGATCGACCTGTGGATTATGAGGGTGAATTCTATCGTCTGAAAGAGGCGATATTATTGCCCAGACCGCAAAGGGCTGGCGGTCCACCAGTTCTTATTGGGGGAAATGGTCCTAGACGAACGTTGCCCCTGGCTGCACGATACGCGGATGAATGGAATGGTGTTTTTATGTCGCCAGCCAAGTATGCGGAACGAAATAAACGCCTAGATAGGCTATTGGTTGGAGAAGGGCGGCAGCCCAAAGATGTTCGCCGCTCTATTATGGTCGGTACCCTGTTCGGCCGGGATAAAGAGGAAATAGAGGCCCGAATTCCTTCGTGGGCAAGGGGGAAATACTCACTTTCCGAACTGAGGGAGATGGGGGTTCTTGCCGGCACGGCTGCCGAAATAAGTGAACAGATCGGCGAGTTCGAAGAGGTTGGTGCTCAACGTCTGATGCTACAATGGCTTGACCTAGATGACCTGGAAGGGCTCAGGGCTTTTGCCGAAGGCGTGCTGGGATAACAGGTTAATATCGGTTTTAAATTCAACAGGTTGAGGGGGTAGATCAACGTGGTTTTATTGATGCTGTCTCGCCGTCTGCTTCACACATGAGCTATCTTCACTAGACCCGGGTATAGGCCATCTCAGCTGCTTGCTAGGTCAGCTCGCTGGCGAATGATCTATTACCAGGCATGTGACGCAGGATTGAAGTAACAGAGAGGTGATATACGGCGAATTAGCGGCCGATTCTTCGGCCCCTTCTCCTCGGCAAACCGGTAAAAAGGGCAGTCTTTTGCGACAACTGCCCTTCGCTTAACTAGTGAAATGAGATGATCTATTCTTCGTCTTCGATATCGCTCGGCATCTCACCTTCGGGCTGCTTCTCTCTAGGCGCGAACTGCTCGGCGAGATTTCCCAGTTCGACGCTCATCCACCTCAGTCCCTGACCAATGCTGGACTGGGTCTTCTGGCCCAAATCCGCCTCGCTGACCCGATTCTTGAGTCCTGAGGCTTCGCCTTTTGCTTTTTGAGCAGCGGGGCTCTCTCGAACTTCCTGGAAGGCCTTATCGACCTCTTGGGCAAAGGACTGAACGCCTTCTTTCACTTCTCGTTCAAATCTTTGGCGCTCTTCACTGTTCCAGGCATTGCTGATTGTCTCACCCAATTGCCTGCCCAAATTGCTCAATTCGTTAACCAAATCTGGTTTTTCTTTGCTTTTCTTGGTGACGAGCGGTTCTTCTTCGACCGGGATATCATCTCCCATTTTAATCTTCAGAATGTCATCGTCTGGTGAATATTCTTCAGTCATATCCAAATAACTCCTTATGAATACTGGTAACCTTGGTTCGGGATAATCGATGATCTGTAAGTGTGACAAATCCAACAAGGTGCTAAGACCTTGGTCTTCTCGATCTAATCTCGATCTCCATTATCCCATATTCGAGCCGCACCAACCGATACAATCAAAAATATGTCGGCGAACTCAATTCTGGAAGTTGACATACGAATCAAAAGCTTCTCAAGATTCAATACGTCCCAGCAAGCAAACAGTTGCACCAGATCACATGTAAATGCTGTGAGATGCAACCGATTCTTGTCGAATGACTTCGGATATACCTCTAAACCATAAGGTGTGTGGGAATCCAAGCCGGGCAAACCAACCAGGATCAATCAAGGGCCAGCGCTATCATCGCTGGCCCTTCAAGGGTACAGACAAGATGCTGTTATTTCAATTCGACAACTGCCCCAGCTGCTTCTAACTTGGCCTTCGCCTCTTCGGCTGCTTCTTTGCCGACTGCTTCCATAACAGTGCTCGGTGCACTGTCGACGACATCTTTAGCTTCTTTAAGTCCTAAAGCTGTCAGAGCGCGAACTTCCTTGATGACGTTAA
The DNA here is from genome assembly GCA_049650305.1 of Promineifilaceae bacterium (SeqCode). Classification (GTDB taxonomy): domain Bacteria; phylum Chloroflexota; class Anaerolineae; order Promineifilales; family Promineifilaceae; genus UBA11865. Next base: position 4,400 of record JBARZW010000148.1, on the reverse strand, counting down.
TTTTCTTCGGCCCGATTTCCTTGAGGACTACGTCGAATTCAATTTGTTCTTCGGCTTCCTCGGCATCTGCGCCGCCGCCCATTCCTGCGGGCATCATGCCTACCGCCATTGGAGCGGCAGCGCTAACGCCCCACTTCTCCTCTAGCATCTTTGTCAACTCGGCAGCTTCCAACAGTGTAAGACTACCAAGATCGTCGACCAATTTTTCAAGATCTGCCATTGTTATATCCTCCAACTAGCAAAATAAATATTGATACTCTTGTGTTTGTTATCATCTTTACAGGGAAGCTCGGCGTTCGATACCCTAAACCTTTGAGAACGTTGTTCAAGGAGTCCCGATAAGCTTCACACTATCGGTCCAATAAGGCAGCATTCCCTGCCAGGCAGCATTCCCTGCCAGGCAGCATTCTCTGCTAGGCAGCATTCTCTGCTAGGCAGCATTCTCTGCCAGTTCTCCTTGACCTTCTTTTTTGGCATAGGCATCCAGGACGTTCACCACCTGCCGTACACTTCCAGCCACCACTGTGGCCACATTACGAGCCGGCGCCTGAATCATAGACAGAATCTGGGCTCGTAACTCGTCTAGTGATGGGAGCTTGGCCAATGCCAAAACCTCCTCGGCAGTCAGGATTTTGTCGCCCAAAATACCGAACTTGACAGAGATCATCTCCTCATCCTTCAAGAAGTCCGTAAGAGCTTTCGCTACACCAGGAACTTCATTAAGCGCGAATCCCGAAGCAAGCTGACCAATAAACTGGTCAGCAGGTGCAGGCTTTCCCACCTCTTGCAGAGCTAGAAGCATGAGAGTGTTCTTGGTAACAACTAAGGATCCGTCGGATTTGCTAACCGCAGCCCTAAGCTCCTGCATTCGCTTTACACTCAGACCAGTGTACTCGGTCATGAATACGGCATTGCTCTGATTAAGCAGCTCTACATACTCGGCTATAAGTTCTTCTTTTTTCGATTTAGTTAATGCCAATGTCTGTCACCTCCTTATAAGGAACGGAATTGTCTTTTCTAAGATAATATCCACATGACGCTCCGAGAGTAGAAAATAAAAAAAACCTCTCGCCGGCCGCTGAGAGGTTCTGATTTGACATGAATGCCTGCCTTCAAAGAGTTCATAAGGATATCGAACACTGCGGCAGTCGCAAAAAACCTCACCTCGGTGGGCACCAATTAAGCTGAACTTGGGCAAATGACTTATCCGGAGTCCCAGACCAAGCACAACGCCTACTATCTTCGGTGAACGTCTATTCGATTATTAATTCTAGCTGCTCCAAGTTGGGGGCAGCGCCTGTTATTCTAAGGGATCGCCTCGACGGCGTCCAGCTTAATGCCAGGTCCCATGGTATTGGCTAATACTATCCTTCGGATATATGTACCTTTCGTGGCGGGAGGACGGGCGCGCTTAATAGCATCCAGCAGGACTTCCAGGTTCTCTAAAAGTTGTTCTTCGCTGAAACTGGCTTTACCAATTGGAGCGTGGACATTACTGGTCTTGTCTACTCTGAACTCAACGCGACCCGCTTTGGCTTCGTTTATAAGCCTGGGAAGATCCTCACCAGGGGCGACCGTACCAGCCCGCGGATTGGGCATCAATCCTCTCGGGCCGAGCACTCGACCCAGCCGGCCGACTTTACCCATCATCGATGGCACTGCGATGGCTACATCAAAATCGGTCCAACCACCCTGAATCTTCTTAATAAGCTCGTCGTCGGCTATGAAGTCTGCACCGGCTTCTTCAGCCAGCAGAGCTTCTTCGCCTTCGGCAAAAACAAGGACACGAACCGTTTTTCCGAGTCCATGTGGCAGTACTATAACATCCCTTACTTGCTGATCGGCATGTCGTGGATCGACGCCTAAGCGGAAGTGAACCTCTACCGTGGGATCGAAATTAGTATAGGCCGTCTCTTTTATCAGACGAATCGCCTCTGTTTTCGAGTAAAGCTTGTCATCATCAATTTTCGCTGCTGCTTCTCGGTATTTGCGACCTCTTGCTGTCATCTCATCTCCTTGTGGTACTAACGGACCCGATTGCAGGTGTCCTCCCACTTAAAATATCTAACCGCTATTTACCGACGGTTATCCCGTATACCAATTACTTCTGTACGACGATACCCATACTCCGGGCAGTGCCGCTCACGATCTTCATCGCCGCTTCGATATCCAAGGCGTTAAGGTCCTTCATCTTTGTATCGGCGATCTCCCGCAACTGGTCTTTGGTGACACTTCCGACCTTGTCGCGATTGGGTACAGGGGATCCACTCTCAATTCCGGCCGCTTTTCTTAACAAGTCCGCAGTCGGAGGTGTCTTCAAAATGAATGCGAAACTATGATCATGGAAAATCGTTACTTCAGCCGGAATTACTTGCCCAACCTGGTTGGACGTCCGGACATTATATTCTTTACAAAACTGCATCAGATTAATACCGTGGGGACCAAGGGCGGTACCTACGGGAGGCGCTGGATTAGCCTTGCCACCATCAATCTGTATTTTAACAACCGCTATAACTTTTTTTGCCATAATTAACTCCGGAGGCCTTATGCATGGTAAATCTCATACGATACCGGCTAAGGTCTCTTTTAGTGGTAGATTGTCACTGATCAAAGAATAGTCCCAGACTCTCCTGGTAAGAGACTCAATAGTTGATTAACCCAATACTGGAGTGACTCAATACTTGAGTGGCTCGATACTTGAGCGGCTCAATACTTATACGTTCTCCACATGCAGGAAATCGAGCTCGACTGGTGTCTCCCTGCCAAAGAAGGAGACCAAAACCCGAACTTTCGCCCGATCAATGTCAATCTGGTCAACAGTGCCAATAAAATCGTTGAACGGACCGGAACGTATACGCACTTTTTCGCCCGGCTGGAAGTTGAATTTCACCTTCGGCGCTTCCGCTTCCATTCGATTCATAATCTTTGACACTTCATCTGAGCGGAGGGGTGTTGGTTCGTTGCCCATGCCGACGAAGCCAGTTACTCCTGGTGTGTTGCGGACAACATACCAGGAGTCCTCATCCATGATTAGCTGAACCAGGATGTAGCCTGGAAACACCCGGCGTTCGACTGTCCGGCGCTTTCCATCTTTTATCTCGATCTCTTCCTCAGTAGGAACCACGACGTCGAAGATCTTGTCCTGCATACCCATTGATTCAATGCGCTGCTCGATACTATGGCGCACTTTTTTCTCGTATCCGGAGTAGCAGTGGACAACAAACCAAGCGCGTCCGTCATCCTCCAGAATCGGTTCTGCAGGTTCAAGGGTCCCCGCATCCTCCGCTTCATCGGACTCGGGTGGAGAATCATTCTCGACTTCTTCGACCTCTTCGGTCGTTTCAGCTTCCTCGAGGTCCTCGGAGAGAAGTTCTTCTTTTATTTCCTCAATCATTCAGCGTCGCTCGCTCGCTCTATACTCTGACTATCAAATGGGCAGAAAGATAACAATTTTTGAGGCGGCTAGGCGCCTACAACCAACTTTACCAGTGATTCAACCGCACTCGAAAAGATCAGGTCCAAAAGGCCAAGAAAAACAGCCATGACCGCTGTGACACCCAGAACGATGGCAGTCAACCGCTGGGATTCTTCGCGTGTAGGCCAAGTAACTTTTCTCAGCTCACCGCGTGTTTCGCGAAAATAACGGAACAGGGCGTTTGACTGATCGCCAGATTTCTTCGTCGTTTTCTTGTCAGATTTCGCTTTTGCCACTATTGTGCCTTCCTAACTGTCTCGGCCACAAAAATAAAGACCGATAGATAAAATGCACAGTTACTAAGATGACTCAACTTAGAACCCGTACTAATATCAACTTACCTGCTACTTCACCTATACTCATAAAAAAATTAACAGGGGGTGCAGGACTCGAACCCGCAACCTACGGTTTTGGAGACCGTTGCTCTGCCAAATTGAGCTAACCCCCTAAACGTAGAACACACATTAAGGATAGATCACCTGGTCTCGCGATGCAACTGATGCTTGCGACAACGAGAACAGTATTTCATTAGTTCAATCCGACTCGGATCATTTCGTCGATTCTTCTCGGTTAAATAGTTACGCTCGTTGCATACGGTACATGCAATCGTTATATGCGTGCGAACTGCCTTTTTTGCCATATCTTAGTTGTCCAGAATCTGGGTGGTCGTCAAACCGGTTTGGTTGTTTGGCGACCGGCACCAGATCGTATTTAACACTCTTTAGGTTAAGACCTTAGTCCAGAATCTTTGTTATGACGCCGGCGCCAACAGTGAGGCCGCCTTCACGGATGGCGAAATGGCTGCCATCTTCAAGAGCCACCGGTTTTTCCAACTCAACCGCCAAGTCAACTCGGTCCCCGGGCATGACCATCTCTACCCCTTCTGGGAGGGTGATCTCGCCGGTGACATCCATCGTCCGGATGT
>JBARZW010000147.1:0-16522 GCA_049650305.1 Promineifilaceae bacterium (SeqCode) | reverse complement strand
TCTGGCTGAATTCTTCAGCGTAAGTACTAGAAAGCTGTCACCCCCATTAAGTTCAGATGATGCATTAGCGCAAGTGAATCTGTTTATCCGAGTATGGCCGATCTTTGATCTGACACCACTTATTGTCATGGAGGCAGCGCGAGGCGTTCGTGACTACCAGATGTCCTATTACGATGCCCAAATCTGGGCCACTGCACGCCTGAACCAAATACCCACTATCTTTAGCGAAGACTTCAATATTGGTGCGACATTAGAGGGCGTTCATTTCATCAATCCATTTGCGCCGGACTTTGTTCTTGATACCTGGCTTTGATTCTGACAAAACAACACGGCAAGAGTCAGATAAGTTAGTCGTTGTTAGATATGGAATACGGATGACGTCACCTCGAGACTGCTTAGGTGGGTTGCAGCATGCGGGGAAACCAGTTTTCTTGTGGTTTGAGTCGATTGCTGATACGGATCTTTCAAGAGTTACTCAGGAACACTTCAATCATTGAGTGAATAGAGAATAGGATTGAAAGTCCCAGGTTCACAGATCCAGACACATGGGCCGGCGGCTTCATTGAGCTCGTTGTCGTGCTTGGCTCATGCTCAGTCAAACATTTGCATGATGCATATCATGCGGTCTGGAAATGGCCATATCTTCAAGGTCCTTACGCCGATCGAACAGTAGAACCGAGTGAGCAATCTCTTGCGTCTCCAACACTGGAAGGACCTTTGTGCGGTTACGGGTATGCAGAAGTCCCAAATGGAATGCAGGTGGCGTTTTTGGTGAATATCATGACATTTGAGGACAACAGTTCGTGGTTGGAAGCAGCCATACCGACTGGGTCTCTCGGTATGGCATACCCAATCGGTGGTTTCCCTTTCGGGCGTTCAGCTACGGAACCGTAGGCCCAGGAGGTTTATAGGTGGCTCTATCAGCTTGCACAGCATCTCTTTGACTTCGTCCAATTTGAACGCGGCATTATAGGCTGGGAAGTACCCATGGACGTTGTTGAATGGTTGAATCAAGCTCGACCGCCTGAGGTCCGATACGACGGCCATATTGTGGTAACGGCCGATGGCTTGGATTACCTAGCACCGAATGCCACCGGCCCATTGGCGACCTTTGGTTCCGATACCACGTAGTTCAATATCGCACCTGGTGCTTGCTGAATAGGTTTGATGACGACCTGTACTACGAAGAGCATGGAGCTTTCAGGAATTGAAGGACTGATTCTTCATTAGAACTGGCGTAACAATTATGACGCGGTCAATATTTATGTAAAGTTTAGCGGTTCGATTAAGGTCCCCTTTGGGGTACTAGAGGTAGAGAAAGAAAAATACCGCTAGGATTATGCCTAGCGGATGATATTTTGCATGTAGACTCTTCTTGTGTAATTGGGTGCTATCCAAGCTATACAGAAATAGTATATACAAACGGCCCAGACGCAATAAACCAGACATAGAATAAATATCCCAGTTTCTTTGACTAAATAACAATGGATGGAGGGTGCGGCCGTCGCCACTAGAATTAGGCTCCTTAGCTTTGGTTCAGCATACGCAAAGACAGGTCTCAGTCGGAGAGGCTGATCGAATTAGGCCAATCGCGCAGAATCCCGAATTAATTTTCAATAAATACGGTCCATTATAACGAACGTCTATTTGGTAACAACAAGGATGTGAACCAGAAGAGTTATCTTGTTGAAGGGAGTGATGAGAAGATGTTATTGGTTTAAGAATGCACTAATAGACACGATACTGGATATTGATTTCTGACATTCACATCCGTGAGGTCGTTGGATCGAGTCCAATCGCGCCCATTTTTCCCCTTTTTCTTGTCACGACGGCCTAATTGCAAGATATTTGCCCCAGAGGTAGAAGTGGATTAAGGATGAGCTGACGGCTATCAGCCAATACATGGTACACTCCGAGATGTGTGACAATTGGGGCTACGACAAACTCCACCAGGCCATCGAGGGGCAGGCGCACGACGAGATGCACCATGCCGAGTGGCTCATCCAGCGTATCATCTTCTTGGAAGGTATCCCAGTCGTCTCCAGGCTCAACCCGATCAAAATCGGCCAGACGGTGCCGGATATGATCGGCCATGATCAGGAAGCTGAGTTGGCAGGAATTGAGGCCTACAACGCCACCATTGCTTTGGCCCACGAAGTGCGTGACCAGGCCACCGCCGACTTGCTGACAACGATCCTCAAGATGGAAGAGGGGCACGGCGACTGGGCAGATAAACAACGGACACAGATTGAGCAGATGGGCCTGGAGATCTACCTCGCCAACCAGACTTTGGGGGCTGCTGGATAACTTACGCCAGACCTGTACACAGTAGGAAGACTGTTTTGCCAGGGGTAGCCCTGTCCAAACGTGATATCATCCGCCCAATAGGTGGTTGCACCGAGCGGTTGAAGGGCTTCCCGCATGGCGATAACAACCTGTCAGGTTATTCCGCAGCAATGGAGATAAGGATTTTAAATGAATCAGATGACTCACAAAAAAATCGCGATGGAGCATGATAAGAAGATCGCCCTCATCGCGCACGACCACAAGAAAAGGGATCTGGTGGAATGGGCCAAATTCAACCGCGACCTCCTGGCCCACCATCTAATATACGCCACCGGCACCACCGGCGCGCTACTGGAAAGAGAACTTGGCTTCGATATCATCAAACTTCAAAGCGGACCCCTGGGTGGCGACCAGCAAATTGGGGCCAAGATTGCTGATGGCGAGATAGACTTTATGATCTTCTTTTCGGATCCGCTTGAGTCCGTCTCCCATGATCCTGATATCAAGGCACTCTTACGCATGGCAATTGTGTGGAACATTCCGATTGCTTGCAATCGGGCGTCCGCCGATTTTATGATCTCATCACCATTAATGGACGGAGTATACGATCGTATAGTCCCAGATTACGAGAGCTATCGCACCCGGAAGTTAGACACTAACGGCCGAGATTCCGGGGATATTAACGGAAAAGTAATGGATGCTCAGTAGGAGCTATTTGTCTATGGAAAACAACCCAACCCATTCAGCGATCAAGCGCATTGGCTTCGTCGGCAACTACTTGCCGCGCCAGTGCGGCATTGCCACCTTCACCACCGACCTATGTGAGGCTATCGCCTCCGAATATAGCGACACAAGCTGCATCGCCTTGCCCGTCAACGATATCGAGGCCGGCTACGCCTATCCGCCGAGGGTTCGCTTTGAATTGGCGGAGAGAGATATCGACTCTTATCGCCGCGCCGCCGACTTTCTCAATATTAACGGCGTCGACCTGGTCTGCCTGCAACACGAGTACGGTATCTTTGGCGGGCCAGCGGGCAGCCACATCCTGGCTCTCTTACGTGACTTGCGCATGCCCATTGTCACCACCTTGCACACCATTCTGCAAGACCCTGACCCGGTTCAGCGACGGGTGCTGCAAGAAGTTACGGCCCTGTCTGATCGGGTGGTAGTGATGAGTGAGCGCGGCGTGGAATTCTTGCAGGCGGTTTATGAGGTCCCGCCGGAGAAAATCGATCTGATCCCCCACGGCATCCCCGATGTCTCCTTTGTCGATCCTAGTTTCCACAAAGACCTGTTTGGCGTCGAGGGTAAAATGGTTTTGCTTAGCTTTGGCTTACTCTCGGCCAACAAAGGTATTGAAACGGTCATCGCCGCCCTGCCCGCCATTGTGGCTCGCTATCCCAACGTGGTCTACATCATTGTCGGAGCCACCCATCCTCACGTATTGCGCCAGGACGGTGAAACCTATCGATTAACCCTGCAGCGGCTGGCCCAGGATCAAGGCGTGGCAGGTCAGGTGATCTTCTACAACCGCTTTGTCAGCCTTGAGGAACTCAATGAGTTCATCAGCGCGGCGGATATCTACATCACGCCTTACCTCAATCCGGCCCAGATCACCTCCGGTACCCTGGCCTACACCCTGGGCGCTGGCAAAGCCATTATTTCAACGCCCTATTGGTATGCGGAAGAAATGCTGGCCGAAGAACGGGGCGCGTTAGTGCCGTTCCGCGACCCGGCGGCATTAGCCGGGCAAGTGCTTGACCTGTTGGATAACGAATCCGAGCGCCACGCCATGCGCAAGCGGGCCTATCTGTTTGGGCGGGCCATGATCTGGCCACAGGTGGCGCAGCGCTACATGGCGAGTTTTGAACGCGCCCGCGATGAACGTCGCTCTTTCATTCCGGCCGGCTTCGCGGTCAAATCGCTCAACCAACGTCCGGGCGAACTGCCGCCCCTCAAACTCGATCACCTGCGTAACATGACGGATGATACCGGCATGTTGCAGCACGCCAACTTCACAATACCCAACTATGACGAGGGCTACAGCATCGACGATAACGCCCGGGCCTTGATTGTGTGTACGCACCTGGCGGAATTGGAATGGGGCAGTGGCGTAGCCTTAACCCTGGCTTCCCGTTATCTCGCTTTTATCGGGTATGCCTTCAATCGCGAGACCGGCCGCTTTCGCAACTTCATGGATTACCAGCGCCATTGGCTGGAAGAAAGCGGTTCAGAGGACAGCCACGGCCGCACCTTGTGGGCCTTGGGCGCCGTATTGGGCCGCTCTGGCACGCCGGCGCTGCAGAGTGTAGCCGGCTGGCTGTTTGAGCAAGCCTTGCCCGCCATTCTCAATACCACCAGCCCGCGGGCCTGGGCCTTCACCCTCATTGGCATCCATGAGTATCTGCGCCGCTTTGATGGGGATCGCCGGGCCAGCCAGGTCCGGGATGAATTGGCCAGGCGCCTGCTCACCCTGTATCAACAAAGCCGCTCAGATGACTGGCGCTGGTATGAAACAAGATTAAGTTATTGCAATGCCGTGATTCCGCAAGCCATGCTGATGTGCGGCCAATGGATCCCAGATTCGGCCATGACCGAGGCCGGGCTGGAGTCGCTCAGTTGGCTGGCTGACCTACAGCGGGCGGACGCAAAAGGGGGTCATTTTGTCCCCATCGGCTCCAACGGTTTTTATGAGCGGCATGGTGAGCGGGCCAGGTTCGATCAACAACCGGTCGAGGCGCAAACCATGGCCTCTGCCTGCCTTGAAGCCTATCGCAGCACCGGCGACGAAAGCTGGCGCACAGAAGCCAGATGTTCCTTCGAATGGTTCTTGGGGCGCAACGACTTAAACTTGCCCCTTTACGATCCGACCACGGGGGGCTGCCGAGACGGTCTCCATCCCGACCGCCCTAATGAGAATCAAGGCGCGGAGTCGACGCTGGCTTTTATCCAGACTTTGTTGGAGCTGCGCCTGTCCGAAAATCTCTTGCTAGCTATGGAGACACAAACGTAATGAATCATCAACCCTCTGAACTTCTTCGCCGTCATAAGCTGAATCCCATCCTGACTGCAGCCGACTGGCCCTATCCGGCCCATACCGTCTTTAACCCGGCCGCCACGCTGCTGCCCAATGGCACCACTTTGCTCCTGTGCCGCGTCGAGGACCGGCGTGGACTTTCCCACTTATGTGCAGCCCGCTCAGCCAACGGCGTGGATGGGTGGCAGATTGACTCCCAGCCCACTCTTTTGGCTGATCCCGATCACTTTCCAGAAGAATTGTGGGGCATTGAAGATCCGCGCATCACCTACGTTCCCGAATTAAGCCAATATGCCATTGTTTACACTGCCTACACGCGCGACGGCCCGGGTGTGGCTCTGGCATTCACGAGAGATTTTCACCAATTCGATCGCTATGGGGTGATTATGCCACCGGAAGATAAAGATGCGGCTCTGCTACCACATCGGATTGGTGATCACTGGGCCTTGATCCACCGTCCGGTCAGTGCACCCAGGGCCCATATGTGGATATCCTATTCAGTTGACCTGCGGCATTGGGGCAGTCACAAGCTCATGATGGAGGCCCGGCGCGGGGCATGGTGGGACGCTAATAAGATCGGCTTGTCGTCGCCGCCTATCGAAACCGACCAAGGTTGGCTGGTGATTTACCACGGTGTGCGCCAAACAGCGGCTGGCGCCATCTACCGGCTTGGACTGGCACTGTTTGATCTCCATACGCCAGAAAAGTGTCTTAAGCGCAGCGACGAATGGTTCTTTAAGTCGGAAGAGCCCTATGAGCTGCAGGGGGATGTGGGCAACGTCGTCTTTCCCTGTGGCTACACGCTTGCACCTGATGGCGATACGATGCATCTGTATTACGGCGCGGCCGATACAAGCATTGCCCTGGCCACTGGCAGCGTTCACGCTATGCTTGATTGGCTTGAGCGACATAAGTAGAGGGAGGAGTATAACAGGGCGCGATGCATGAAGAATCCAAGACAGAAGAAGCGAGGATTTTCGAAAATTGCACAATCGTGCCATCCGGAATCTGTTCGTTTTGGTCAATGGTATCTGCCATTTCTTCACCGATTCTAAGAAGTTCTTCTGTCCCGGGATTGACATCTAGTCTGGTAACTGTAGAATATCGACGAGATACGTCAATTTAGGCCCAAGAGGCTCATTTACAATAACGCTGCAAATGAGACCTCACGGATCCTTTGAAAAACGCTAATTGTTAAACGATTCTACCTCGAGTAGGATGACATTACGGACGCGATCCCCGTTATTAGGGATACACATCCGTGAGGTCGTTGGATCGAGTCCAATCACGACCACTTTTCGCCTATTCCTGCTACGGCAGCCAAAATGTTAGGATTCATATTAAAGGCAGAGGGGTATGATGGCAGTTTGCCTATAGGATTTACATCCGCTGCACATGGGCTCCTGGGCAGGTAACGGATTGATAATTGAGGTCGCGCAGATCTCAGACTTTCGAAGTTGGCTAAAAGTCGGAAGTTAGGCTACGAGCCGGCATTCTCCAGGATGTCTTTGATATTGGCCAGGTTGGTGTCCCATTGGCGCTGTAGTATACGGTTTATGAGAGGATCGGCCAGCTTAAAGAATCCGCCCGATTCGCCCTCCAGATGGAAGATGACGTCAGTGGCATCGCTGGCCGGCGTAAAGGTATAGACGCCACTGATGGGGAAGCTGCCACGGATACTTTTGAAGGCAATCTTCCGGCCGGGCTCGAGTTCGGAGAGTTGATATTCGGACTCGACGCGGCGGCCGAGGACCTCGACGACGTCTATCCAGGTGGAGCCGACACCTTTGATCTCTGAAGTCTGACGGGTTTCGAGCCAACCGCTCAACCACAACTGGGCGTTTTCCTGGTTGGTGATGAATTCGAACACCTGGTCAGCCGGCTGGCTTATGGTGGTGCTACTATTTATTTTGATCATTTTGGATGCTCCTATCTATATGGAAAGGCTAGGCGTGCGTGATGGAATTATACGGCCATTGGCGCCTTGCTTGGGCTCATTCCTGTGACGACAGTATACGACCATAAGGGGAATTGGGTCAATAATACTGGCCAATAGAATTGAGCAAATCTGGAATCGAGGACCCGGTCGAGTAGGCACCCATCGTCCGCGCTGTTCGACCTGTAACGAACGCAATGGACGATCCGAATATTCGGGTTCATGTCTCTATTGATAATCGCGTACGGTTCACATTCGTGAAGTTGTTGGTTCGAGTACAATCGTCCATCGTATGTGAAAGTGGGTGGGAGCAAAGATATTTCGTCAATGATTAGCAAGCGCGTCGTCTTTTAACCAGAAAATCTAAATATACGGTCGTATTTATGGACGCATTCATGTATATGCACCATAGGAGTTAAGTTGTTGATTTGGGATCTGGGTAGAAGATGTGATTTGCATGAGGCAATTTGATTACATCGAATTCAGGACACTACTTTTTTGGAGTTCATATCCATGAGGTTGATGGATGAGGCTAATCGCGCCCACTTCTCCCACTGATGACTGACAGACCCCATTTCAGACTACTCAGAACAGCCATTATTCAGGCTCTTGAGCTCACGGTACCTGTACAAGGTTGCACAATCGGGACAAAAGGGGCTACCTTTTTCCGTTGCTTGCTCGATGTCGCCATGACTGTCCTCTGATGCATGGTAGTGCACACTAAAACCTGAAAAACCGGTACAGGTTTTGGGGTGCACTACCATTTGCATTACCGATCATAGGAAATTGATGCGTGGTTCATAATCTATAGACGTTACATTTGGCAGAATATATGTCTGGTATCTGCACAAAACATATTTTATCGTTCACCTTTAACCGATGACCTTGAAGCCAAATGAGTGAGGGCCTTGGTCTTGGCGCCAGGACGTGGGTACAGGCCAACGCGTGAAACGATCTCTGGTACCGAGTCGGCCCAATGGATGGCCATAATATGTAACCCGGCAACGCCTTGTATTTCTCGCACTTGCTCGATGATCTCGGTGCAGATACGAATCCCCTCCTCCGGTTGGGCAGCCTTCGGTGTTTTAGCCATGCGATCGATCAGGGTTTGGGGCACATCCATCCCGGCGACCTTGGTGGCCATAAACTCGGCCGTCCGTACTGACTTCAGAGGCCCAACACCGGCAAAAATGTATACCTGTTCATGTAGGCCTAAATCGCAGACTTGTTTCATGTAGGAGCGAAATCGATCCACATTGTAGATCAATTGTGTTTGGATGAAACGGGCTCCTGCAGCCACTTTTTTCGCCAGGCGATACGGCCGGTAATCGTATGGCGGCGCGAATGGATTGGCGGCCGCACCAATGAAGAAATTCGGTGCGGGGTCGATGCTCTTACCGTTGTCGAGGCAGCCATTTTCCACCCTGTTGCGGACCATGCGGAGGAGGTGCACTGAATCCACATCGAAGACGTTCTTAGCATGTGGGTGATCGCCCCATCTGCCGTGATCGCCGCTTAAGCACAATACATTCCGGGCGCCAAGCGCAGCCGCCCCCAGTAAGTCAGACTGGATAGCCAAACGGTTGCGGTCTCGGCAGGTCATCTGCACAACCGGTTCAATCCCATGCTGGATCAACAGTGCGCTGACCGCGATGCTGGACATGCGCACACTGGCACCCTGGTTGTCGGTTACGTTGACCGCATCGGTGTAGCCCGCCAGTACCTTGGCATCTTTAGCGATGACCTCGAGATCGACTCCTCGCGGCGGCGACAACTCAGCCGCTACAGCGAATTCTCCGGCTTCTAGTACCGATGCCAGGTGGCTCTTGGAATGGTTATTGTTCTTGATCATTCAGGACTTCCGCTGCTGAATCGTTCACGACTTCAAGCGCTGAATCTGGCTGACCATTGCAGCCACTAACCACCTGATCTAGACCGGTAAGAGCGTTTATCCACGAGGAGGAACCTTGAAGAGACCAATTCACCGGGGGTCTGAGTTTGTGTATTTCTTCGGGCCAAAGCAACCGCTGTGACTTTTGGTAGGCGTCCACCCAAACGCATTGCATTTCCGGGATGACCTCGCATGCGCTGTCGAAGCGGACACCGCCGCAAGGACCGTTGCGTAGATTTTTTGGACAGTTCATCGGGCATACCATCCCTGTAGAATGCAGCACACATTGCCCACACATTTGGCAGCCGAAGAAAGGCCCTTTTGTAACGCGTTCCACCGGCCGAAGCAACCGGTCCACGAATGTCTCCAGACGGCGGTGGCGGTGGATGAATTGACCTAATATGCGCCAGAATGATCGATCAGCCACCTTCAATTTCCTCGATAATGACCCGGCGAATGGCCTCCTCCGATTCGGCTCCGGTCAAGCGCTGCCGGCCGTTGACGAAGATGCCTCGGGCAGCACCGTAGTCCCGTAACGACTCTGGCGTTAACGACTCCTGCCGTAGGATAACCTGATCGCCGAATTCCTGAGCAAACCCAGGAAGCTGGATCAGCGTAGCCACTTCATAAGGGCACAGATAACCACTAAGAACCAATATCTCCACAGGTACGCCTGAACGAGGACGAATCTGAGGCCGCAGCGCCTCAACCTTTATCTCGGTCTGAGTGATCGGCCGGTACAATAGCTTCTGGTGTCCCTTCTCAAGGATCATCATGAAACCCCGCGAGAGATAGTGGTCCATGTGCATCTGACCCTCTATATCTGTGGCTTCTACCAAAAGACCCTTGGCGCCCCACTTTTCCATATCTTCCAGAAATGTGTCAAAGATTAGGTGGCCAAAGCCCTGCTTCTGGTATCGCTGCTGTACCCACTCACAGTACATCACCGCCACCTTGCTTTCTACCACATATGGGACGAGAGCACGCTCAGCAGGTGCGTAGTATAGATGACCGACAACGCCAGCCCCTTTTAACTGCAAGTGATATCCCTCGACGTAGCGACCAAGGTTTTGACCCATCCAATCACGGCAAGCGCATAGCGCACTCGGCCAGGGCGTGGGTACCTCGGTCATACAGCAATAGGCCTGCTCGGCATCTTCATGTTTTTTTAGGCGCTGTATTGTTACCTCAAAATCATTCATGGTATTCACACTTTGGAAAACACTCGACAAACGAATATTTAGGGCGCCGCAATCGACAATTACAAAGGGTTTCGATAATAGTTCGCTTCAAGGAACTTAGCTTCAATATTTCTTATGGCATTATTGCCAAACGGTCAATAAAACGATCGATGAATTCGGCATTGGTGTCAAGGTCAATTTGTTCGGCTGTTTTGGCGATCTGAATCGCCCGGGCAAAACCATTGTCTGTAAGGAAGCTGGCGGCTCCAAAGCCGGCGCCATTGGGAACATTTTCAACCACTTCAAATCGCACTGGCGGAAGCATGCCAATCACCAGCGCAGCCTCGACATCCACCTGACCGCCAAAGGATCCGGTCAGGATGACCCGTTCCATATCTTTAGGCTGCAGGTCTAAAATATTCATCAAGATATCGATGGCCGCGCGAATGGCGCCTTTGGCTTTTTGAAGCTCGCGGATGTCCATTTGAGATAGTTGCAGGTCGCCAGTTGGCGTTAGCGGGATAGCCCGTCCATTATGGCGTTCTGGCGCGGGATTTTGCTTGACTAGCCAAGAATCGCGATTGATACGCCCATTGGATTCGATGGCGTCGGCCTGGCGCAGTGTTTGAACCGCACTCAACAAACCAGATCCGGTGAGACCCACCGGATATTCGTCGCTGATGGTCTCAAGAATCAGTTTCTCTCCCTCAAGGGATACACGGGTGACCGCACCATCAACGGCCCTAGATCCGCAGGAGATATTCACTCCTTCGAAAGCCGGGCCTGCGGCCGTGGAGGCCGTCAAGATGCGTTCGCCATCGGTCACCATGATTTCTCCGTTCGTTCCTAAATCTACGGCCACCATAGGACGCATTGCTTCGTCAAAACGAAAGTGAGCCAGACAGGCCAGCGCATCCGAACCCACGAAACCACCGATCAAGGGAGGGAGAGATACCCGTACATTATCTTGAAGGATCCCTTCCATGAGATTGGAAGCATCGCTAACGGGGTCGGTAAGAAACGGTTGGAAGGGCATGACTGCCAGCTTGTCGACGGGTAGCTTGGCCAGCAAGTGATGCATGGCGGGGTTACAAACGATGACTACCCTTTCGATACGGCTGCGAATTTTGCTAGACAGTTTTAGGGAGTCAATGGCCTGGTTAATGGAAGATACGGCCAACCGGTGCAGCCGTCCGGCATCGGCCCGGTCGTTCACGGCTGCGGCTAACCTGGAGATGACATCGGCGCCGTAAACGGCTTGCTGGTTCAGGCTGGCGCCCCCGCGACACACCTCCCCATTGTCCAACATGGTTAGAAAGGCGGCTACCGTAGTCGATCCCAAATCGATAGCCAAGCCAAGGGGTATATCCCGCTGGCGTTTGTACCTATTGTTGGCTTTAAAGATCTTATTTGAATAAACGGCTATAGGAGCCAGCACAATCTTGGCATCTCCGGCGATGCGCGCTCGACAAGCCAGACGATTGCCTACAGCCAGCTCTCCTTCGGTTAAGTGCTTGCGTTCGACCTCGTCCGGAGGCTCCAGCCCGCCTTCGTTCAGGACTTTGCACTTGCCGCAAGTACCCCGTCCCGCACAGGGCTGCTCCAATGGCAGTTCGAGTTTGGCTATTGCATCACCCAGGATGTAATGTGCCTCCACGCCCGTCTGGCTAGTATCTTCGCCAACAATGACTGAGAGTCTGGGCATTTGAGGTTCCTACGCCGGTATCCGGAAGAAGTGGTTTTGCCGAATAATCCCACCCGGAGAAATCACTAAGAATTCTTCATTGGAATCAGATAAAGTGTTTACTGCCTCCACCAGATTGCGGATATATGCGTCTGAACCGAGCACTTCTTCATATTTCATTCCCCAACGCCCGCAATACTCGGCCACTTCCTGCGCCCGGGGACGATATATCTCCAGATCCTCTTGGGTGTGAGCGACTAAAACCAGGCGTCTGTAATTCATGTACTGTTGGTCCATGATCCATTCCCCGGTCTCAGCGCCGTATTTCTCTACCGTTTGATGGTATTGTTTAAGCGGGTCGCTGCCGGACTCTAACCAGCCTTTGGTGAGATAGTAGGTGCCTGGATTATCGTTAAACTCCTTCAAGTAAGCCTGGTATGAGCCTAAAAAGATGGCGATGCAATCATCGGCGCGGGGAATGAGCAAGGTATGCTTCCCAGCCTGAATGCCATTCAAACCATTTCCGCATAGACCATAGCCTAGCAGAATCCGGCTTGGTTCTTGGATGCCGTCGATCTGCTCTTGGACCGCCTTAGTCAGTTTCTTGGGAAATTCGTGCAATCCATAATCTAAAAAAGTGACCTGATCCGCTAGGTCAGGGGGCAGAAAATGTTCCAGCAAATCCTGAAACACTTTACAGGCGATGACGACGATGGGGTGTTGGTCCATCATTACGCTGAAATCCGTTCGGTTTCTTTCTTGCGCCGGCGAAAGGCCTTGATCCAGTTCATGCCATACTCGTCCCGTCCCATTGATAGATCGGCTCCTAGCACGGCAATGACCACCTCAGGTACGAGCGGGTTAGTGATGGGACAGGTCAAACCTGCGTGAATGGCCATGGCGATAAAGGTCGTATTGACAAACTTGCGACCCGGCAGGCCAAAGGAGATGTTGCTGGTACCCATGGTGATGTTGGCGCCAAATTCCTTAACGACAAGTACGATCGTGTTCAGTGTCGTGCGACCTGAGGTATGGTCCGCACCCATCGTCATTGCCAGGGGGTCGATGACAACTTTCTCGGGAGCGATACCCAGTTTGGCGGCTCGTACGATGATATTTGCGGCCCCCTTCAAGCGAGGCTCCGGAGTGGTGGGTATACCATCATCGTCCATGCACAAACCGATAACGGCCGCGTCATATTCCTTGACCAGGGGCAGCACGGCTTTCAATGATTTTTCCTCACCGTTGACGGAGTTTACAAGAGCTGTGCCTTCATAGATTGATAGAGCAGCTTCCAAGGCCGCGGGGTCGGTGGTGTCGATGCATAGGGGGACGCCGGTGACTTCCATCACCGCGCGCATAACCTGTTGGAGATGGGCCGGTTCATCGGCGCTGGGAACGCCGGCGTTCACATCCAGCACCTTTGCGCCGGCTTTTACCTGAGAAATGGCATCATCCCGCACGAGTCCGAATTCCCCAACCTCAAGCGCGGCCAGGACTTTCTTGCGGCCGGTTGGGTTAATCCGTTCGCCGATTATGACGGCTGGTTTCTCCCGGTTGATTTCGACGGTTTGTCCTTTTGACGAAATGATTGTCGTGAGGTTATCTGGCATGATGGCTTCCTTTGCTGAGTCGAGATAAATCGGCGAGTCCTTATCACACATAGCCAAGATGGCCATAGCGCCCATACTTGTGAACGGCCTCGATCATGGTGACGAAGTTCTCTGGGGGAATGCCGTCCATAATGCTAGTGGATGACCCTAAAACGTAACCGCCGCCTGGGGCCAGTTTCTCGCAATATTCTTGGACAATGTTCTCGATCTCATCCTTGCTTCCATAGGCCAGTAAAGGAGTATGGACGTTGCCGATCAAGGCCATTTTCCCTGCCCACTGACGTTTGACCTCGATAATATCGTTGGATTCTGGTTCGATTGGGTGGTTGATGTCGATACCAACTTCATACAGGATGGGCAGGATCTTGTCTAGCTTGCCATCGGTATGCATGAGAACGAACTTGCCAATCTCTTTGGCCGGGGCGATCAATCGTTTCATCCGCTCCGGGAAGATCTCCAGGAACATGCGGGGATGGATCATCAGTCCCGCATTATGGCCAATGTCATCATTTACCATCACGAAAGCGATCTCATCGCCGAACTGTTCGCAGACGGCCCGCATAACTTTTTCCTGGTGTTCTAGCAGAATATCCATTAACTTTTCGACCAAAGGGCGGTTGTCGTAGAACATGTAGAGGGAATCGGTCACGCCAATCGCCAGCATGGCGCTGTCAAAGAATGAGGTCAGGTTAACGATGATCCCTACACCGGTGCCTTGGGCGGCCGCCAGAT
The DNA here is from genome assembly GCA_049650305.1 of Promineifilaceae bacterium (SeqCode). Taxonomy (GTDB): domain Bacteria; phylum Chloroflexota; class Anaerolineae; order Promineifilales; family Promineifilaceae; genus UBA11865. Next base: position 2,162 of record JBARZW010000147.1, on the reverse strand, counting down.
ATCGATCCAGATGGCGGAGTTGCTCATCTAATGGGGTGGGTGGTTCCAAGTTGTCCAGATCGTCGAAGCTCTTTATGGAGCCGTTCACATAGTGGCGGGTGCCATCCTCGGCCAGTTGAAAGATATTGTTGGGCCGCCAGTTGAAGTTGCACAACACCGCATCCTGACCCAGCCTTTGGGCGAACTCGACATCATCTTCAGGCGTGATGGATTGGCCACCCTCGGCGGCGTCTCCAATCTTATAGATTAGCTCACGCTCAAGGACATATTCATAAACACCCTGGTTCGTAACCCATAGCTCGATATGGGGCAGGCGGTCAGGCTCTTGATGATTCAAGGCCGTGAGCAGCCGGTTAACATCTGATTTATCGGGACCGGTTTGTATTTTCATCTTTTTTCCCCCTCAGGCCTCTCTCTTTCTGTTACGACCTATTGAGATCAGATGCCCAAAAGAGATTCCGTCATGGTGACCGCACTGCTAGCATCAGGCGCAAAGCCATCGGCGCCGATTTTGTCGGCATATTCCTGGGTTACCGGAGCGCCACCAATAATGACTTTCACCTTTTCCCGCAGACCAGCGGCCGATATGGCATCAATGGTGGCTTTCATGCTGAGCATGGTGGTGGTCAATAAGGCCGACAAGGCTACGACGTCGACGCCATTCTCTTGGATAGCGGCCACGAATTCCTCGGGCGCTACGTCGGTACCCAAATCCGTGATGGCAAAACCAGCGCCCTCAAACATCATGGACACCAGATTCTTGCCAATGTCATGTAAATCACCTTTCACAGTGCCAACCACAACCTTCCCAGTCGGCTCAACGCCCGAATCGACCAGCAAAGGTTTCAGCAAGGTCAGCCCGGCCTGCATTGCCCGGGCAGCGACCATCATTTCGGGGAGGTAATACTCGCCTTCTTCGAAAAGCCGGCCTACTTCTTTCATGGCGGCGATCATGCCCTGATTGAGGATTTCGGACGGCTCGTTTTTGGCTTCCAGGGCCTGTGTCACGCCGGCTACAGTAGCAGCTACATCCCCCTCTAGAACACCTTTGTATATGTCTTGGTAATTGTTGCTCATGATTGTCTCCTTCTAAGAATGCTTGAAAGTTTCTAGGTACGGTATTCGTCTATGGCTTCGAACATGGCTATGATGTTTTCTGGTGGTACATCGGGCATGATGTTGTGGACAGTATTGAAGACAAAGCCACCACCAGGAGAGAAGATTTCGATGTTCTGGCGTACGTGGTCATGCACTTCATCGGGGGTGCCGTGGTTGATGGCCCGGCGCGTGTCGGCGCCACCACCCCAGAAGGTAATATCGTCGCCAAACTCTTTCTTGAGCCGCTCAGGTTCCATGTCCCGTGAACTGATCTGGACGGGGTTTATGATCTCAAAACCGGCCTCGATCAGATCGGGGATAAGCTTGTAGATGGAGCCGCAAGAGTGCAGGAAAGTGTGCATGTTACTGTGTTCTTTGACGTAGTTGCACAGGATCGTGTGGCGGGGCTTAAATAACTGTCGGTAGATTTGTGGCCTCATGAAGGGACCGGTATCCATGCCGAGGTCGTCGCCAAAGCGGATGATGTCCACCACGTCGCCAACTGCATTACAAACATTTTCTAATGTGGTCAGGTGTATTTCCAGCAGGGCGTCGAGCAAGCGTTCGACCTCGGCCGGATCAAGAAGCAGATCTGCCAGGAAGTTATCTAGCCGTCGCAGGAAAGATCCCCACTCAAACAAGTTGCAACCGGCCACGATCATCAGGGCTTTGTCGGTGTTTTCCCGCAGATAAATGGCTTTTTCTCTCAACTGCTGCCAGAAGTCTGGCTCTGCGGCATGATCCCAAGGGCTATGGGCTAATCCGGCCCAATGGATCTTGGGCATTTCCTGGGATAAGTTTTTGTAGTCTGCGGGATAGCCGTCCAGATAGGGAAAGTAGGTTTGATCAAAGAAGGTGGCTATTTCGTTAGGCATGGTGGCAATCAGGGTGCCGTCGGGGGCATAAGCATCCCAGCCGCCGCCGGCGTTCTTGGTTGGGCGAAACCAGGCCGGAAATTGAACCGGCTGTCCGGTGGGGAGGGTCACGTCGTACCAATCGTCGTCAGCGGTGTTGAATAGCCGCCCTATGTCCAGGACGTCGATGTCAAAGCGCTCTATGATGAC
>JBARZW010000146.1:0-1779 GCA_049650305.1 Promineifilaceae bacterium (SeqCode) | reverse complement strand
CTATCCCATCCGTACCGCCGCCGTTGTTGGCTAAACCTATACCGTAGAAACTTAGATCCGGGATGGCATTGACTGCATACAGCTCAACAGCTTTCGGAATCCCACCGAACAATGGGCCGTCAATGATGCCCGTGATAACGAGATCATCTTCTATTGGAGCCGCGGCACCAAACTGCGCTGGCATCAGAGCTAATACCACCACCAGTAGGAGAAAGCTGGCAAAAACCTTACTAATCTTTCCAGTCATCATAAACTCCTTTGATTACACTAATTTTGAATGAGAATTGGATATCAAACACCTAGGTCGTCGAGACCGGGCCGCTGTTTTCTGTGTCCGTCACCCCAGAGGAGACGTCAGTATTGCCTTCCTTGAGGACCTTGTTCGCCTGGAGCGCCATCAGCACCAGCGGGACCTTGTGGACTTTGTTCGCCTTGTGGTTCTACTGGCCCTACGATATTCCACTCAATTGGTAACTCGGGTCTTCTACATTCCTCGGCCGAAGAGACTAGGCGAAGCTGGCCGATATTTTCGTCTTCCTCTTCATTTTCTCCGCCCGCCTTGTAACAAGCATGGATAACATTATCATCATTGGTGGCAAAAACCCAAGTAGCACTACCGATCAGAATGATCGCGATAACGGCCGCTACTGTAACAACTATTTTTTGTGCTTCATCAAAATACTCCCTCTTGTACTCCCTAACATAGCACGTCAACTCATACATATGATACACCCATTGTCAAGCGTTGCACAGCTCCAGACAACAAAAAAGCGGCAGCACTGCGGGACTACCGCTTAGAAACGAATACAACGCCGCCTAATGCCCGTTCGTCAGCTTCAGGCCCTCATTTGCGACCTACTCGCCGTTACAATGGAAATCGAGGTTACCGGCCTTAATCTCGCCGTAGACGTTAACCTTAATGTATTGACCCCACTTCCGGCAGGAAGCAACCCATAGCCCGCTGGTATGCCGCCGGTATTTCACCCGGCCCTATGACATAAGATCATGGTATTCCACTAGGTAGTGTTGACATTTCAACGTAACCAAATTAACGAACTGACAAATTGCACGAAGCCAAGATAGCGATCTGCCAGCTTGTCGAATCTGGAAAAGACCCGACGGAAATGTTTGATTTTGTTGATGAAGCATTCCACCAAATGCCTTTCTTGATACAACCATGCATCGTATTCACGCGACTGTTTCGCCCTCTGGTGCGGTGGAATGACAGGTTTCGCATTGCTTTCAATGACCAAATCAACGAAATCCTGGGCCGCATACCCGCGGGCAGCAATCACATGGTCAAAATTGAATCCTGCGATCAAGTCAGCAGCTTGCGAGATGTCATGACGCTGACCAGCAGAAACCGGCTGTACCAACCGACCAATGTAGGTTTGCCGGGTAGTGTTCAAGCTGAGACTATCGCCGACCGCAATGCTCGAAGCTTGTTATTCCTCGACGACGGTATGGATGTTAGCCGCTGTGGGGAGAATCCCGATCCGGCACCCTATCTAGGTGCTCCGCCACCAAATGTGCTTCGCGGTGGGGATATGGTTAAGAACCTCGTCGGGGTCCTCGATTACGGCCAGATTAATTCGGCCGCCTGCTCCAGCTCCAGTACCCTGGCCGGGCGCGATTACCGGCTACATCCGACCCAAGAGCCGGTATTCGTGCAGACCAATTTAAGAACGGAAATCCCGGATGCCGTCGGCGGCGATTTAACGGTAGCGAGCTTTAACGTCCTGAACTTCTTTAACGGGGATGGTCAAGGCGGTGGCTTTC
>JBARZW010000145.1:0-7831 GCA_049650305.1 Promineifilaceae bacterium (SeqCode) | reverse complement strand
CAGCTACTGGGGGAGATCTATAGTTGGTTCACCGAAGGCTTTGACACCGTCGACCTCAAAGATGCCCGAAGGCTCTTGGATGAACTTGTTTCATCTGGCTCCATGCGTTTGATGACCTGATAGCTATCCACTTGGCTTGCTTTTATGCATTCAGCCAGAATATTGTGGGCCATCTTTACTTAAGCTAACGATAGTTACATAGAGTTAGTATCACAAGCAACGAACGCTGACTTTTTCGATAAGGGCTAAGTCTGGCGCCCGGCATCCGCACCGGCGGTCACCCAACAGTTAGCCCGTTACCCTCATTCTGCCGGTGGCCAGATTGGCCTGGTTGGCGCCCTTCAGACCCCGCTTTGCACCCTCGCCGCCGCGGAGTTCATTCGCCGTTTTTTGCATCATGTTTGGTAACGACGGACGTTGTAATACGGCTTTATTATCTCCCATTCATCTTTCAGCGACCACCTGAAAACCGAGGGTTTTGATGTTGAAAAATCAAAATTAGTGGTGTTTCTGGCAGCGCGCCCGTTACTTTTTTTTAGTCTATACGACTCGATAGATAGTACAAATGGTCGACTGTGAAGTAGTAAACGCCACTATATGATTCTGGGCTTGGAACGATAACAAGCCACCGTAGCTCCCCTCACCGGACAAAACATCGGCCGTAAGAGGAGAGAATTAGGACGACTCATTTGGTCGAAATCATACTGAGACAATCAGTTAAACTGCCGTCCAGGTCCACTTTTAAGAACCAGGTCATTTCATTTATCGGCCGGGTTTTGGTCTGGCAGTTTAGACCAGATCGTCAGCGACGTTTGGACCAGCCTTTGCAGGTCCAAACGCCACAACATGGGCACGTGGCCGCCGGCCACCGTGCTTTTTTCACCATCGATTCGGTTTGCTCGGCCGGGGCAAAACGCCCTTGGGGCAAGATCCTTATATCATTCGTTACTTTCGCCCCAAAGAATATTGAGCAAGCCATACAATTGATCCCCTCATTTTTTCCCCAATTTATTTTCCACCATTCCATCAGCACATGCTGTACTACACCGATACGAACAGCAGGTAACTACCAAAGAAGGGTTGATTAATCCAGGCGATTAGAAACGCCTGGCAAACTGTATTCACCTTATCTGTTTACCATCTTGGAAGGCGCCATCTCAGAGGATGGCCATCTCAAGGATGGGTGCTGAAAGCGGCACACCGGTTCATCCTGTTTTGAGGGCTAAAGACTGTCGTGCATGTGGTTAAGTCTGGCGAAAAGGAAAGAAAAACTACGCCTCGATCGCCTAATGGCGCAGGTAGAGGTGTCGGGCTCAAGAAAATTCGCCGCCGGTCGCGGTGGCCGAATATACGCATCGACTTAAGTCGACCAAAGCACCGGCTTTATCTGCTGTTGAGTGTGTTCGGAGTGACGATTTTGGGAACGGTTCTTTTGATCGGTGGATATAAGAGTTACGCATATACGGAAAGCGCCGAGTTCTGCGGGACAACGTGTCATCCCATGGGCCCTCAATTTGCCTTGTATGAGCGATCGCCACACGCCAATGTTGAGTGCGTCGAGTGCCACGTTGGACCTGGATTACCTAACTTCTTTCAATCGAAGATCGATGGTTTGTCACAGGTTCATGCACTAATGACGGACAGCTTTGATCGGCCGATCAACAGCCCGGTTAAAAATCTGCGCCCCGCGAGGGAGACTTGCGAGAATTGTCACACCCCCACCTCATTCAAGGACAATATCATCAAGACCATCAACCATTACGACAATGATCAGGACAATACTGTCATAGAATCGACATTAATCTTGAAAATGGGCGGGTGGTTAGAAAGTACCGGCATGAGCCAGGGCATTCACTGGCATATCGTTAACCCGGTGTATTACATAGCCGCCGACGATGAGCGCCAGGTGATTTCGTGGGTGGGCGTAGAGCAACAGGATGGCACCCTGAAGGAATTCTTCTCACGTGAGATGTTTCTGACAGCGCCGGATACATTTGTTGAGGAGGCGCGCCTGAATGGCGAGGTTCGGGAGATGGACTGCATCGATTGCCACAACCGGACCGCGCACAAGATCCCAACACCGGAAAAAATGGTCGATGATGCCATCCGTGACGGACTGATAAGCAGAGACATTCCGTTTATTCGGGCCAGGGCGGTGACACTATTAAAGGCGAAGTACGCTTCTGATGTTGAGGCTGACCGGGCCATCGATGGCGTACTTGACGATTACGACACCTCATCGCCAGACGTAATGGTTCAGCAGCGTTCCGATGTCGTGCAGGCTATCAGTCACATGAAGCAGCTATATGCAATGACCAATTTTCCGTTAATGGACTTAGATTGGCAGACCTATCCCAATAATGAATCCCACACGCCTACGCTGGGCTGTTTCCGCTGCCATGACGGCAACCACGTAAGCGTCGACGAGAGCGGAAAAGAAGTCGAAGCTATTAGTTCAAGCTGCAACCTTTGCCATACCGTGCCCATCGTCGGGCGTGGCGAGAATCTACTTGTCGAAGCCCCTGTCATCATCGGTGCCGCCCCTGCCAGCCACTCTGAGTTTAGCTGGACTATTGAGCACCGGAATATCTTAGAAACAGACAGACAAGAGTGCTACCTCTGTCATGGTCAGGGTTTTTGTGACAACGGCATTTGCCACAATCTATCCCATCCCCCGGACATGCTTTACTCACATGCGGAAGAGTACCGCAAGCAAGGTGAGCAATCGTGCTACACCTGCCATCAGAATATTCACTGCAGCCGTTGCCATGAGGATGGTGTTGTGGAAAACCCATAAGAGGACGCCCATTAGGCGCGCCTATTAAGCGCATGCTCAGTTACTCAACTAAGGAGCAATGACGATGAGAACATCTCAAATTTTAAAGTCCCGCAGGATAGACAACCGCTTTCTCGGCCGGTTGGTGGTTCTAATGGTAATCGCCGCCATCTTGATTACGGTCGCCTTTGGTGTTTATTACTATGCGGATCGCTACGTCCGTTTTGGTGATAAATCGCCTGTCCAATTGGAGATCGAACATATAGAGGGGGTTGTGGCCGCCAATCCGCAAGACCTGGAGGCGAGACTGACCATAGCCCAACTCTATTACGAGAACGGCGAATATTCGAAGGCTATCCAACATGCAGAAGCAGTCTCGAAAGCACACCCAGATGATTCGGCGCCATTGTTTCTTCTGGGAGTGGTTTATGGTAAAGCGGGACAAATAGGTGCCGCGGTGGAGGCGCTTGAACATCTGGCCAAGATCAGGCGGGAATCGCCAATGGCCCAGGTTGATCGGGTATTAGAAGCTTCTCTCTACTACCTTGGCGCCAATTATATCAAGCTCAATCAAGCTGATCAGGCCATTGAGGTCTTGTCAGAGGCGTTGCAGATCGATGGGACCGATGCCGATGTGTTCTATCAGTTAGGGCTCGCTTATGCCGTCAAAGAGGACCATGAGCGGTCGATTGAAGCGTACCAGAGTGCGGTGAGGTTTGTCCCAGATTTCTCGGAGGCTTATCAGGGGATGGCCGAAGCGTATGACGCGCTTGATATGTCTTCCCAGGCCCTATACGCGCGCGGGATGATGTTCTTCTCCACAAAAGATTACCGCCAGGCTCAACAAGAACTGGAGCTTGCCGGCCAGGGCTTGCCCGATTTCGTCCCCGTCTATCTGGGTCTGGCGTTGACCTACGAGCAGCAGGGTGACTATCAACTTGCACTGAAAAATATAGAGCGTGTTCTGGAATTAGAGCCGGATAATTTTAACGCCAACGTCGTGTTAGGCCGTATCCAATCTTCAGAGAGCGGATCCTGATTGGCTCGAACTAAGCCTTGTCCGATTTGAATTGACCTCACAGACCTCGCGGGTCTCGGAGACGTGCGAGGTCTAAAAGGTAAATATTTCGACAGAATTAAGCGTTTTTTGAGCGATTTGCATGACAGTGGCACAACACTATGAATGAAAAGGCGGAAATTCGGACTTATGGTACCTGCCAGGTAAACCACCAACTATCCGGCTCATTATTGAGGGAACAATATGACTTATTCTGAACAAATATCGAAGCGCAACCTGATTGACGAGCAAAGCAGAATCAAACACCAGAATGGGTCTCAGCCGGCGCCGGGGCGATCCCCGGATCCTTACGAAGACGATCCCGTATTCAGCAGAGCATTAGGCTATTTCAGAGAAGCGAATTTCGTAGCCGCCATGACCCTGGTAGATAAGCTCCTGAAAGAATACCCTGGAGACAACAAGCTAGAGAAATTCAAGAAGATAATTCAGCAGCAGATTCCCGAGAAAGCCCTTGCTTACCGGGATCATCCTTCGTATTTAACCCTCCGCCAAAATTTCAAGAAGCGAAATTGGGCCGCTGGCTTGCAGGCTGCGGATCTCGTGTTGGAAAGCTACCCGGATGCTCAAGCGATTAGCGACGTACGATGGGACCTACACAGACGGGTCCAAAAACAGGAGTCAAGAATCCGCATTCGTCTTATAGGCACACTCGTGTTCCTCGCTATTGTGCTCACCGCGTTGGGCAGTGTTGCTTACAGGTATATTAGCGACCCCGCGCCATTGGCTGAGATTCTTTTTCCCAACGCAGCCCTGAGCTACCCGCCTCATTATCTTTTTTCGATTGACAGCACCGACCAACCGGTAGGGGTGGGGCTTTCACAGGATGGTGAACGCATCTACGTGACTGAAATGGGTGGCACGCGCATGGTACGGATTTTCGATCGGGCCGGTAATTCTCTGGGATCCTTTACTTCGCCAGAAACCGAAGCCGGCGAACGAGCCCCGGTGTATGTGGCAACGGATAACACCGGACGGGTATACGTCAGCGATCGGATGCAGCATGCCATCTTTGTATTCACGCCGGACGGGGATTACGTCGATACCTTGCTGGGGCCTGACCTTACGCTGAGCGAATACGTCGACAGACATTCCGGCGGCCAGATGGCTGAAGGTAACTTCGTTTATAACTTGTTCGAGAAATCGATCTCAATCGCCGGTTCCTCCAACGAAGATCAGTCTTTCGGGCTCCTCGACTTACCGTTGTGGTCTCCACTGGGGATTCGCATTGGCCAGGATAACGAGATGATTTTGACCGATGTATCCAAAAACAATAACCGTGTTATTGAGATCTCCCTGGGAGATCAGGTATCCTCGCAGAAATGGATCGATTTTGATCCGGCGACATCCCAGTATGGGGCATCGGGGAGTGAAAATGGCGAAATGCTTTTCCCTAATTCTGCCGCGGCCGATTCACAGGGGCGCGTTTACGTTTCTGATGGGAATAACAGACGCATTTCGGTTTGGGATAGCGAGGGAAACTTTCAGTTCAACTTCGGAAGCGGGACCGGTCCCGGATCCCTGAGTTTACCACGAGGTCTTTTTATTGATGGGCATGATCGCCTTTATGTCGTTGATGCAGTGGCCCAAAACATAAAAGTTTATGACGTATCCGGCTCCCAATCCACCTTCCTGTTTGAATTCGGCGAATTCGGAAACGGGGATGGTTTCTTCAACTATCCAAATGATATCACGGTCGATAGGAGCGGCCGCCTGTATATCGCTGACCGTGAAAACAATCGCATTCAGGTTTGGTCTTACTAGCTCGCTTGTTCTCTTATTTAGAGGAGGATCATCATGAAAAAGCTTCTACTTTCAACTTTGTTCGCGCTTGGATTAACGTTTGTATCGGTTATGGTATCTTCGGCTGACAACGGTCCCCATGGCGGATTCAATACGCCGACGACAGATTCGTGCGCCGGCTGTCACCGGGCACACACGTCTGTGGAACAGAAACTTCTCATGACAAGTACGGCCAATCTGTGCGAGAGTTGTCATGGAACAACTGCCAGCGGTGCCGACACCAATGTGTGGGATGGCGTTTACACAGGCCTTGATCCTGTGTCGGAAAACCCGGTTGAAGGCGCCATCGATCACGGGCTTAAGGGCGGTGGATTCGTAAACGCGCTCATGAATACCAGTTTTAGTGGTTCGGCCGTCAGCGCAGCGACCACTTCGGCCCATGCCTTCGACGGCAATCCGGCGACAAGCTGGGGTAGTGGGAGTATCGGCACGGGGGCAGGTCAACCGATATCGTTGGACTGCGCGAGTTGTCACAATCCGCACGGAAATTCCGGCTCAGGCGGAACCGCTACCTATCGAATTCTGCGGCCGGTTCCGAACGGAGCGGGAGCCGGAGGTGGCGTGACCCTGGCTGACCCGGCGACAAAGAATTACACTGTCGACGATGCCAGTGGTAACTACTGGGGACAGAGTTACTCCGGAATCGAGGACTCCATGTCCCAATGGTGCGCCCAATGTCATGGACGTTACCTGGCCTCATCAGGATCTGAAGTGATGAATTCGGGTGACCCCATATTCACATTCCGCCACAGATCCAATGGCAACGATGGCGTAAACTGCATCGATTGCCATGTGGCCCACGGCGGCACGGCAACCATGGACACCAATTCTGGATCTGTGCCCTGGCCAGACGGTACAACCGCCGTCAACGGGAATGCCCGTAGTTCACTGCTGCGCTTAGACAACCGCGGGATTTGCGTTCAGTGTCATGAAAACCCCTAGACCGCCATTTCTGGTCGTTTTGCTGAGGATAATCAAGAAAGTCAGGGAAACCCGGCCGCCGTTTTTCCGGTTAAGCTTCCCGTTTCATCTGGCTTTCTTCTTTATCTTCCTTTTAGGCCTGTTCCTCTTCTTGGCAAGCCGGGAGAGGGTTGTTCGCGCTGCCACGATGTCAGAGACCCTGTGGGGGGTATCACAGCTTTGCGATTTTGAGATCCAGAATCCTCAAAATAGCATCGCCGGACTCGGAGAGACCTTTGATGACCAGACGGCATCGTGTACTGGAGCGTTCGCGGCCGATCAGAAAATGTGGTGGTACACGGCATTCCAGCCCACCGGCCTGGCTTACAGTGAAGCCGTAAGCCTGGAACTGCGATTCTTTATGACCGGGTTAGAGGACGATCACATCGAGTTGCAGCTTTTTGACGGCCACCAGTGGCGGGTCCTGCAGCATTACAGCAGGAAAAAGGCCCCGCCGGCCGCATTGGCAACCTTGGAATTAGACGTATCGACTTATCTGGATTCCCCAGAGAACATCAACCAGGCATCCGTTCGCTTTATAGGCAAAAAGGAACTGGGCCATGGTGATGTAATTACCATCGTCCTGGACGGCGCTCGATTGATTGTAAATGGCGCAATCGAACCGACCGCAACCCCAACGCCTACCGATATTCCCACGGCCACGCCGACACTCACCCCGACACCATCGCCGACACCGTTGCTGACCCCAACCTCGCCAACGATATCGATTACTCCCACGCCCCTTGATGCATCCTCGACACCGGAAGGGACAACTTCACCAACAGCCACGGCTTTTCTGACAGCCACGGTCTCTCTGACAGTCACGGCCTCTCCGACACTCACGCCATCCCCTTCTGCAAGCCCGCCGCTAACTCAAACCACCCCCACCGGTACCATCACACCCGGGCCATCGGAGCCGGTGATGCCGCTGCCAACCCCTACAATCCCATTAAGCGTCGTCGCCGCCCCAAGGATCGCTGGAGATCCCCATGGGAATAATTCAGGTATGACGGATAGTTGTTCTGGTTGCCATACCGGCCATGCTGCCAGCGGGATCGATCTGCGCCCAAGTTGGCCGGAGGAGTCGGTTTGTTACGTTTGCCATGCTGGCGGCGGCAGCGGCACAAACGTCGAAACGGCTTTCAGCAGTTATGCAAACACCCTTACCGGCTTCTTTAAGCATGATGTCGGGCTGACCAATGGCGTTCACCGCCTTA